>CAMWLG010000001.1 GCA_947175035.1 uncultured Lachnospiraceae bacterium
AATGTTCTATGAAGTACCTTTTACATTTAGATGTTTCCCTAGATGCATGTAATTGTAGCAGACAATGTGCGGGATGTCAAACAAAATTTAAGAAAACAATTTACATTCAAACAGACAATATGCTTGAAAATGCCGCGGAATCTGGTATAATAGGTGTACAAGCGGACCAGACAAGGGGAAGGTGTATCGTCAGTAGTTCGTTAAGACCCGCAAGGTATAATGCTTTGCGGGTTTCGTTAGCCATTAAGGAGTTAGGGATATGAAGAGTCAAGAGGTATATAACGATTGGGAGGGGTTTGACTCCAACCTGCATGTTTATGATGAGCGCAAAGAGAAAAGCTATCAGTCACGCATTTGGTGGTGTCTGTGCTTGATTTCCACTGTGATTTTTGTCAGTATCTTTGTCAGGGAGATTAGGGATTATCGGGTCACCCAGACCTATCAATACGTTCGGGCAGAAATCAGAGATGAGGAAAAGGCTGTGTATACCGTGGATGGTGTGAGACAATGGTATTATCTGCCAGGGCATCCCGTGAAGATGGACGGTGATTTCGTGCTGTTGTACTATAAGGATGATATCAGGCTTTTGGAGGCAGTGGCAACTCCTGTCTCGTGGATTCCCCATCAGCTGTTTTTTGGAGCGTTGACTGCTTTTTCCGGATGGAAATTGTGGAACATTTATCGAGGGAAGAAGCATTCGGAGGAATAGAGGCGGCAGCGCGAGGAGTGAGCCTGAATGGGAGAATTGGTTATCATTGCGAGGATACATACAGAGTTTCCAACGAAGTTTGGCATTCCCAGACAGAGCGGGCTGGTGAGGGAGCTTCGGGGGGAGATTGTGTTTGAACCGGAATTTCGTAGAGCGGAGGCGCTTTTGGGGATAGAGGAGTTCTCCCATCTGTGGCTTTTGTGGGAATTTTCCGAGGCAAGGAAGGAAAATTGGTCTGCAACAGTATGCCCGCCCCGACTTGGCGGGAAGGAGAAAAGAGGTGTTTTTGCCACCCGTTCGCCTTTTCGGCCGAATGCAATCGGACTCTCCTGTGTGAAGCTGGAACAGGTGTTTTACGAGACGGAGCACGGACCGAAGCTGATCGTGTCGGGGGCGGATCTGATGGATGGCACACCAATCTATGATATTAAGCCTTATCTGCCTTATGCGGATGCCTATCCTGATGCATTGGGCGGTTTCGGGCAGATGCACAGCAGGGATAGGATTCGGGTAGATTTTCCTGAGGAACTGCTGCAAAGGCTGCCCAGGGACAGACGAGACGCTGTGCTCGGCGTGCTGGGGCAGGATCCAAGGGCTGCCTACAATAAACAGCCGGATTATGTCTACGGCATGGAATTTGCGGGTTATGATATTCGTTTTACCGTGAAAGATGATGTGCTGGAGGTCTGTGACGTGATCGTTACAGAGGGCAGAGATTGGGAGAAAATAAAATAACCTCTTCGGATAGTCCGATTACCGGAGGGAATATAAAGATGGGAGATGTAAAAATGGAGATTGTTCTGCAGTTTTTATTGTTGGTAGTGGGGTTTGCACTTTTGATCAAGGGAGCGGACTGGTTCGTGGAGGGAGCTTCCAAGATTGCGGATAAGTTCGGAATCCCTCAGATTGTGATTGGTTTGACGATTGTGGCCATGGGAACATCTTTGCCGGAGGCGGCTGTGAGTATCTCGGCGGCGTTGAAGGGCAATGCGGATATCACCATTGGCAACGTGGTGGGAAGCAATATTTTGAACGTGCTGGTCATCCTCGGACTTACCTCTGTCATCCGTGCCGTGGCGGTGAAAAAAAACACTATTCGCTACGAAATACCGTTTACGATTGGAATTACGGCGCTTTTGGCGCTTTTGGGCCTGACAGACAACACAGTGGGCAGACTTGATGGCGTGATTCTCTGGGTGTTCATGATTGTATATCTCCTATATCTGGTGTGGGTGTCCAAGACGGATAAGGATGCTGTCGAGGAGGCGCCGGAGAACGATAAACTCAACGCACTCTGGAAAATGATTCTTATGGTACTGGTTGGTTCCGGTATGATTGTGCTGGGCAGTGATATCTCTGTGGATGCCGCCACAGAGATTGCCATGAGCTTTGGAATGAGCGAGAGGCTTGTGGGTTTGACTATTGTGGCGCTGGGCACTTCCCTGCCGGAGTTGGTCACCAGCTGTACTGCTGCTGTCAAAGGCAAGGCGGATATCGCCGTGGGCAATATCGTGGGCAGCAATATTTTCAATATTCTGTTTGTGGTGGGAACCACTGCGCTGATCACACCCGTTCCTTACAGCGTGAACTTCATGGTGGACAGTATCGTCGCCGTGGCTACCATGGTGCTGCTGCTCGTCTGCGTGATACCTGGCAAGAAGCTGAACCGTGTTGGGGGAGTTCTTTTACTCCTCGGCTATGCGGGATACTTTGTATACCTGATCCAATAGGGTGGAAAATTTCGGAACATGGTTGCTAAACCGCAGTCCTAAATGGTATAATAGCTTATGCGAGGTAAAGTGGTGGCCTCGTGGTTTGGAGGAAAGAGAAATGAGACAACAAGGTATATTGTTGCCCATATTCAGTATTCCGTCTGCATATGGTATTGGAACTTTTGGAAGGGAGAGCTACCGTTTTGTGGATTTCCTGAAGGATGCCGGACAAACGCTCTGGCAGATTTTGCCTTTGGGCCCCACGGGATACGGAGATTCACCCTATCAGTCCTTTTCAACTTTTGCGGGGAACCCTTACTTTATTGACTTGGAGCGGCTGATTGAGGAGGGGTATCTCACAAAGGAGGAGTGCGACGCTTGCGATTTTGGGCAAAATGTTCATTCTATTGATTATGAGAAAATGTACTATGCGCGGTTTGCGCTTTTGAGGAAGGCATTCGAGCGTGGGTTTAAAGCGTTGAAACACAAACCGGAATATCTTGCGTTTACAGAGCGGAACGCCTATTGGCTTGATGACTATGCGCTTTATATGGCTGTGAAGGATTCCTTTGGCGGGGTCTGCTTTATAGAGTGGGACGAGGATATTCGTCTGCGCAAAAAGTCGGCCATTACAAAATACAGGAAGAGTTTGAAAGAGGACATAGAGTTTTATTCTTTTTTGCAATATCTTTTTGACGCGCAGTGGAAGGATTTGAAGAACTACGCCAATGAGCGCGGGATTGAGATCGTGGGGGATATTCCTATTTATGTGGCTTTTGACAGCGCGGATACTTGGGCGAATCCACAGTTGTTCCAGATGGATTCATCGGGACTTCCCACGGGTGTGGCGGGATGCCCGCCGGACTATTTCTCTAAGACGGGACAGCTTTGGGGGAACCCGCTCTATGACTGGGATTACCACAAAAAGACGGGCTATGAGTGGTGGATGAAGCGTTTTGCCCATTGCTTTGAACTCTATGACGTGACGCGCATTGACCATTTCAGGGGATTTGACGAGTATTGGTCCGTGCCCTATGGCGATGAGACTGCAGCGGGAGGCCGTTGGGTGAAGGGACCGGGCTATGAGCTGTTCGCTGTGATGAAAAAGACCCTTGGCAAGAAGAAAGTAATTGCCGAGGATTTGGGATTTATGACTGACAGCGTGAGAAAGCTTGTGAAGAAAACAGGGTTTCCCAATATGAAGATATTAGAGTTTGCTTTTGAGGCGAGCGGGAATAATGAGTATTTGCCTCAGTACTATGATCGGAATTGCGTGGTATACACGGGAACCCATGACAATGACACAATGGTGGGGTTCTTGGAGCAGATGCCTGTGCAGGATATCCGGTTTGCCAAGAAGTATCTTCATTGCAAGAAGGAAAAAGATCTGTGCAGGGAGGTCATCCGCGCCGGCATGGCGAGTGTGGCGGACATGGTCATCATACCTATGCAGGATTGGCTGGAGTTGGATAATACCGCACGCATCAATATCCCTTCTACCTTGGGGGAGAATTGGAAGTGGCGCATGGACAGCGATATGTTGACGCATAAGCTGGCAAAAAAGATGCGCAAGATGACAAGACTGTATGGGAGAATCTGAGAGGTGCAAGAGGTCGTAAGCAACCAAGAGTTCACAAGTGACCAAGAGTTCACAAGTGAACTCTGGAATCTGCATGCGGTCTCTGACATATAATGAACACGAAGGAGGAAGAGTATGCCTGATTTAACATTTATTATCACTGTTTTACCCGTAGCGTTGGTGGTGTTGGTGCTGCTGATCATTATCATGAGCGGTTATGTGAAAGCTTCGCCAGATACGGCGATCATCATTTCCGGTTTGCGCAAGAACCCGAAGGTGTTGATTGGTAAAGCGGGTGTGAAGATTCCTTTTTTGGAGAGAAAGGATGAACTGAACCTGCAGCTGATTCCCATTGATGTTAAGACTTCCAACGCGGTGCCCACGGCGGACTATATCAATATTAACGTGGATGCCACCGTGAACGTGAAGATCAGTGACCAGCCGGAGACGCTTCGTCTGGCGGCACAGAACTTTCTGAATAAGAAGACGGAGTATGTTGCTCATGTAGCCAGAGAGGTGTTAGAGGGTAATGTCCGTGAGATCGTGGGTAAGATGGCTCTGGAGGAGATGGTTTCGGACCGCCAGAAATTTGCCACATTGGTCAAGGAGAACGCGGAACCTGATCTGGCGGCAATGGGGCTGGATATCGTGAGCTTTAACGTGCAGAATTTCGTGGATGGCAATGGTGTGATCGAGAACCTTGGTGTGGACAATATCGTGAAGATCCAGAAGAACGCAGCCATCTCCAGGGCAGACAGTGAGAAGGAAATCGCAAAGGCTCAGGCGTATGCCAGAAAAGAGGCAAATGACGCACAGGTTTCCAGTGATTTGGAGATTGCCAACGCACAGGCGAGGGCACAGAAGGAGAAATCCATTGTGCAGGTCAATGCGGAACGGGAGGCACAGGAAGCCAAGATCAATGCTGATACCCTGATCGCTCAGAAGGCAAACGAGCTTGCTATCACGCAGGCGGAGCTGCAGAAAGCGGCAGATACCAAGAGGGCTATTGCGGACGCAGCCTATCAGATTCAACAGGAGTCTGAGCGTAAATCCGTGGAAATCGCAACCGCGGACGCGAATATTGCAAGGCAGGAGAAAGAGATCCTCTTAAAGAAGAAAGAAGCCGAAGTAATGGAGCAGGCTTTGGATGCAGAGATCAAGAAGAAGGCGGAGGCTGAGAAGTTTGCAAGGCAGCAGAAGGCGGATGCCCAGTTGTATGAGATCCAGAGGAATTCCGAGGCTCAGTTGTTTGAGCGTCAGAAGAATGCGGAGGCTGAGAAGTTTGAGAAGGAAAAAGAGGCGGAGGCTTTGAGGGCAACCGCTGAGGCACAGAAATATACCATGGAGCAGGAGGCTCAGGGTATCCGCGCCAAGGGTGTGGCGGAGGCGGAGGCGATCCGCGCCAAAGCCCTTGCGGAGGCCGAAGGTATCGAGAAAAAGGCGGAGGCTATGACCAAGATGGGCGAGGCAGCTGTATTGGAGATGTACTTCAAAGCATTGCCCGAGGTGGTGAAGAATGCCGCAATTCCCCTGTCCAATGTGGATAAGATCACCATGTACGGGGACGGCAATTCTGCAAAGCTTACCAAAGACGTTATGGAAACGGTAGTGCAGGTGACAGACGGTTTGAAGGAGTCAACAGGCGTGGACTTGAGCGCGGTGCTTGCGGGTTTCCTTGGCGGCAAGGCGGCGGGGACGACGGATACGACATCGAAGCAGGATGAAAAGTAAAAACCAAAAATCAGGGACGCTGATGAATGACGTCCCTGATTTTTTTATGAAATAATATTTTATTTGTCAAATTCCTGCATCGCCATATACGAGTTATGGTATTCTTTGCAGTAGGTGACCTCCTCGCCAAACCATTCCGGGGGACGAAATGCTGTGGCAGCCGCCTTATTCCAGAATTCAACCTCTGCCAGAATCAGTGGAGAAAAGGGCGGATCAAACACGTCCAGCTCGATTGTGAGACTGTAGTCATCAGGGGGCGTGGGAGCGCCTTCCTGAAAGCCGGGATGCTCCAAGGGGATCAAATACCGCCTCTTGGAGATGATATTGCCGTCAGCCTTGTCGCGCAGATGATAGTATGCAGTCTTGTTCAGGGACAGATTGCTCTCCTCCCGTGCCATCATTCCTTTGCCCTTGTATGTCATGTAATAGTTCTCGTCCTCTTTGCGCACGCGAACAACAGGGTCAACGTTCAAGTAGGCCTGCTCAATATGTAAAAAGGGATATTTGTCCAAATCAGCGGGCAATGTTTTAATCAAAAATTTTCTTTCTATTTCCATCTTAGTACCTCAAAGCCTGACAACTGTTCAGGCACGTGTGTATTTTAACTATTATAGCACGGTAATCATAAAAATCCAAGTATCAATTGAGAAAACTGTGACAGCGGTTGAAAAGGATTGGAAAAATGTGTATACTGGACGAAAGAGGCCTATACTGATATCAAGGGGCTAATACTGACTAACGAAAAGATTTTCCAAGAAAATCTTTTCGTTAGTCAGTATAAATGAATCAATAAAACGGAGGGATGGAAATGAGCAGGATCGCGATTTTTTTTGCACAGGGATATGAGGAGGTCGAAGCGCTTGCGGTGGTGGATATTTGCCGCAGGGCGGGGCTTGACATCGACATGGTGTCCGTGACGGAGGAGCGCAGTGTGGAAAGCTCCCATGGAGTTGTGGTACAGATGGACAAGACTTTTTCACAGGTGGATTTTGATTCTTATGATATGCTGCTTTTGCCGGGGGGGATGCCTGGAACGAAGAATCTGGAGGCGCACGAAGGTCTTATGGCGCAGATTGATGCGTTTTATGCGGCGGACAAATATATCGGGGCAATCTGTGCGGCCCCCAGCATCTTTGGTCACCGGGGATTCCTGAAGGGGAGAAGGGCATGCAGTTATCCCACATTTGAGAGTCATCTTGAGGGTGCGACCGTGACCAAGGGTCCCGTGGAGATTGACGGGCACGTGGTCACATCCAGAGGAATGGGAACAGCAGTGGATCTTGGGTTGGCCGTGGCAGGAATCTTCTGTGGTCAGGAGAAATCGGATGAGCTTGCCAAAGCGATCGTTTATAAGCAGGTGTAAATGAGTTTTAAAGGGGAATAAGAGGGAGCGGGGCTATGAGACATATGGGTAAAAAGGACTACAACGGGAGAATGCTTGCATTTATTGAACAGTGTCCCAGTTGTTTTCATGTGATTGCGTATTGGAAAGAGCGGCTTGAGGAAGTGGGGTTTTGCGAATTGCCTGAGCGTGCCAAGTGGCAGGTGCAGGCGGGGGGAAAATATTATGTGACCAGAAACGATTCCTCGCTGATTGCATTTTGTGTGCCAGCCGGCAAGGTTAAGGGTTTTCATATGATTGCTTCGCACAGTGATTCCCCTACTTTCAAGGTAAAGGAGTCTCCGGAGATGACGGTGGAGGAGCGATACATTCGCCTGAATACAGAGAAATATGGTGGGATGATACTTTCCACATGGATGGATAGACCCTTGTCTGTGGCAGGGCGGATCGCGGTGAAGGAGTCAGGAGAGATTGTGACCAAGTTGGTCAATGTGGATAAGGATTTGCTGGTGATCCCCAATCTTGCCATTCACATGAACAGGGAAATCAATAAGGGAATGGAGTACAATCCACAGGTGGATATGCTCCCTCTGTACGGAGGGTGCTCTGGCATGGAACGGGGGATGGGAGACCGACCGAGGCTGATGCAGGAAGTGGCGGCAGCAGCGGGAGTGCAGGAGCAGGATATTCTGGGGCATGATTTGTTTCTCTATGTGAGGGACAAGGGCAGGGTGCTTGGTGCAGAGGGGGAATTCGTATTGTCTCCCAAGCTGGATGATCTGCAATGTGTGTTTGCTTCCATGGAGGCATTTTTGGAAGCTTCCCCGGCGGAATATATCTCGGTCTGCGCGGTGTTTGACAACGAGGAAGTGGGGAGCAGTACCAGACAGGGCGCCGATTCCACGTTCTTGGAGGATACGATCCTGCGCGTCAGCGAAGGCCTGGGGGCGGATGACGATACCCGCCTTGGCTGGATTGCAGAGAGCTTTTTGATCTCTGCGGACAATGCGCATGCGGTACACCCGAATCATCCGGAAAAAGCTGATCCCACCAACCGTCCCTATTTGAATGGAGGCATTGTCATCAAGTATCACGGGGGTCAGAAATATACTACAGATGCAGTATCTGCCGCCCGGATGAAGGACTTGTGCAGTAGGGCGGAAGTACCTTACCAGGTCTATACCAATCGTTCAGATATGATTGGCGGCTCCACCTTGGGCAATATTTCCACGGCTCATGTGTCGGTATCCAGCGTGGATATCGGACTTCCCCAGCTGGCTATGCATTCTGCGGTGGAGACGGGCGGAGCGAGCGATACGGAGTATGCAGTGAAGGCGTTCAGGGAATTTTACAGAGAGTAAGTTACAATATATTCATATAAAATGGCACATAAGACAATCTGACACAGGCATAAATTAATCTGATGATATGCCGCAAGGATTGTCTTATGAACCAGAAATTAGAAAACGTTTTGAATCTGGCCTTGGAGACGGGCGAGGCACAGAGGGAGCGCACAGGCGATTTAAATGTAGGATTTGACAGCGAGACACAAAGCTGGGAATTGATCGTGAAGTATAATAGTGATTTATCCTTCCTCGAGGCAGAGGGAATCGGTGTGGAATATCTTATCGCGGGCTACGCTATCCTGACCGTGCCGGAAAATCTGGTGGAGGCTGTTTCAAAACTGGAGCAGATCGAGTATGTGGAGAAACCCAAGCGATATTATTACTCTCTGGATTTCGGGGAAAGGCTGACAGACCCTGCGCTCCAATCCGGATATGGGCCTGCGGAGAGTATGTGCTTTGCCACGGTTACTTTTGCCCCGCCCTATCTGTCGGGGGAGGGGTGTCTCATTGCGATTCTGGATAGCGGTATCGCATGGGAGAGAAGAGAATTTCGCAATACGGACGGAAGCACAAGAATTCAATATCTCTGGGACCAAACCTTAAACAGTGATGTGACAGGCGGGAATCCACCGGAAGGTTTTCGTATCGGAGTAGAGTTTGACAGACAACAAATTGACAATGCACTGCGGGCATCCGAGACGACAGCGGGAACAGGGCTTTCCGTACCGGGTGCCGGGCAGATGATTCTGCCCAGTATCGATTCCAGCGGACATGGTACCGCCGTGGCAGGAATTGCGGCGGGGGCGCTGAGAGAGGCAAGCTATCTGGGGGCTGCTCCCCGGGCAGGGCTTTTGGTCGTGAAGCTGGGATTGCCCAAAGAACAGGGATTCCCCCGCACCACGGAGATCATGCGGGCTGTCACATGGGCTTTACGAAAGGCACAGGAGCTACAGCAGCCATTGGTGATCAATTTAAGTTTTGGAAATAGCTATGGAGCTCATGACGGGGGCTCCCTGTTGGAGCGTTTTCTGGACAACGCCGCGGAGATCGGCAAGACCGTGATCTGCGTGGGCAGCGGCAATGAGGGGAGCAGTGGCGGACATGTGGGCGGGAATGTATTTCGAGGAACAGGAACCTTTGATAATTCCATTGGAATTGGGCGTTCGACCGGCCAGGGGGCCAGTGCGTCCGTGGCGCGCAGAACTACCGTGGAGCTTGCCGTGGCGGATTATGAGAGAAACCTGCGCATTCAATTTTGGCAAAATTACAGTGATATCTATCGCATTTACCTGCGTTCTCCGGGGGGATTGGAAAGCGAGTTGACCGCACCGGTTAATGGCGGAAAATTCACCCTGACATTGGAACAGACAAATATCTTGGCATATCAAGGCGAGCCCTTGCCCTATGCGGTGGCAAAGGAGCTTTATCTGGAAATGTTACCCTCTTTTGGACAATATATTAACAGTGGTGTCTGGACGATCACCATTGACCCGGTGCGCGTGGTTACGGGGCAATACTATTTCTATCTGTCAGACAGTGCCACAAGAAATGCGAAAACTTTATTTTACAATCCGACGCCTCAGGTGACGTTGACAGTACCTTCCACGGCGGCAAAAGTAATCACCGTTGGGGCCTACAATGCGACTTATGACGCTTATGCGGATTTCTCGGGCAGGGGTTATGCGGATCCCGCCAGGACGATTGGAGTGGTGACAGCGGGGCTCGCCAAACCGGATCTGGTGGCGCCGGGGGTGAACATCCTCGCTCCGGATATCTATGGCAGTTACCGCGCCGTGACCGGCACTTCCTTTGCGACGCCAATTGTTGCGGGAGCGGCGGCGTTGCTCATGGAATGGGGAATTGTGAGGGGAAACGACCCGTTTTTGTACGGAGAGAAAGTGAAGGCGTATCTGAGGAAGGGGGCGCAGCCACTCAGGGGGGAGACGGAGTATCCCAATGACCGGGTTGGATGGGGGGCGCTTTGTGTGGAGAATAGTCTGCCGGGGTAAATTGTATTTGAAGTGTATGAGATATCCATGTAGCTGCCAACACATTTACGAACTGACAACGAAAAGAAAAATGATATAAAAATGATGCAAGGAGGATGCAAGAATGATGCACGGGGCATGTATAATGGCAGTATAAAAGGAGGACGCAAATGAAAGAGTTTGCGATGACAAGACATTATGAGTATACAAAAGAAAAAGAAGCAACAACGGAATCCGGCGGTACAATCTGTACTGTCACCCGCGGCACGGCCGGCTGTTTTTTTGTCTCTTTCGTGTTTTTACACGGAGATTGTTTTCAAGCTGTCAGTCGAAACATTGCACACCGGAAGTTCATTTGTATTTCTGACATTATTCTCGCTCAGCGTAGGAATGGTGGTTTCAGGCATTATTTTGCTGTTGCCGAAAAAAGCAGTGAAGATTCTGATACCATTCTATCTGGGAGTTTTATTTCTCATTTTCGTTGTGGAATTTCTGGTATATAGACAGTTTAAGGTGGCATATGACATAAATACCATATTGAATGCTGCAACTGACGCACTGGGCGGATTTGGTGCTGACATCAGGCGGCTGATCTTCTGCTTTGATGGAATCAGTCATATTGCGCTCTTTTTGCTGCCGCTTATCTTGTGGTTTGTACTAAGAGAAAAGATAATAGGGCAGTTACCCCAAAAGGGCATTTGGCAGGGACGTACAGGGCAGGTTGTTTATTTTTCGATGGCACATTTGGCCGGGGGAGCAGCCTGTTATGGAGCGGCTTTGTTCCTTATCTTATACTGCGGTCTGCATAAGGACATTTATACAAATCAATATAATTTTGAGGCGGCAGTAATGCAGTTTGGGCTGGGTGAGGGGCTGTGTCTGGATATCCGGAACCTTGTTTTATCCAAATCGTCCGCCCCTGTCTTTGAAAGCCCGGGGGTGAAATTCGTACAGGCAAAGGAGGCTGCCGGCTCTCATGAGGTGGTCATACTTCAAGAGAAGACTTCCTCACAAAGCACGGAAACTGCACAGGAGGACGAATCGGTATCCCCGGCTGTATACGGTCAGAGTGTGGCCTCTGTTGATTTTGCTGCGCTTGCTGCCGCAGGTGGGAACTGTGCCGATATTGATGCTTATGTTTCCACGCTCACACCGTCAAGCCAAAATGTCTATACAGGCTCCTTTGAGGGTAAAAATCTGATTTTGATCTGTGCGGAAGCATTTTCCGGCTTTCTCATTGACCCGGAGCTCACACCGACACTTTACAGGCTTTCCACAAATGGAATTAACTTTAATGATTATTACCAACAGTCAATTGCTGGAACAACCGGAGGTGAATATCAGCTTTTATTTGGTTTGATTCCAACTTCCGGCGGAAGTTCTATGAAGGAGATAACACAGAGCGGAGCGCACACCAATATAGGCGCGTTTTTAAATGACAAGGGATATTTCGGCATGGCTTTCCACAACAGTGACTACACTTATTATGACCGGCATGAGACCCATACAAAGCTGGGATACAGTGGGGGATATATGGGAGTGGGAAATGGTCTTGAGGAGCTTATCAGCCCTGTATGGCCGGCAAGCGATTTGGAATTGATGCAGGAAACTCTGCCGATGTATATTGACAAACAGCCTTTTAATGTTTATTACATGACGGTAAGCGGTCACAGTGTATACGCTTTTGGCAACAATGCCATGTCAAGGAAAAATAAAGATGCCGTAGACGCATGGTGCGCGAAGAAAAATCTTTCCTACACGGAGCCTGTACGTGCTTATATAGCGGCGAACCTTGAGCTTGAAAAGGCAATGGATTATCTTGTGAAAACCCTGGAAGAAAAAGGTATAGCAGATGACACGGTCATCTGCATTGCACCGGATCATTTTCCCTATGGGCTGGATTCGGACGCCGCTCTGGGAAATATGCCGCGTTTATCTGAATTATACGGTTATCCGGTGAACACCTATGAGGAGCGGGACAGAAGCCGTGCTATTATCTGGTGCGAGGCGCTTGAAGATAATGAGCCGATTATTGTCGATACGCCGACCTCTTCCGTAGACATACTTCCGACATTGTGCAATCTCTTTGGTGTGGAATGGGATTCCAGGCTTTATGTGGGAAGGGATGTGCTCTCTGATGCTATCCCGCTTGTTTTCTTTGGAAATTATGACTGGAAGACAGACTTAGGGTCTTATAGTTCATCCAGGGGAATTTTCACGCCGACAGATGAGGGTGCCGTCATTCCGGAAGATTATGTAAACCGGATATCCGGTATAGTGAGAAATAGAATGACATTTTCTAAGTCTGTGCTCAGCCATGATTATTATACGCATGTTTATGATGAGGTATTGGTGTCGGAATGAAGTTCTTCTACTTATTGATTTTAAATCAGAAAAGAGATATATTATTACTACAGAAGAACTGCTAGAGGGCAGTGTGCCGGAAATGGAGATATTTATTTAGAAATATGCTTAATAAAGTCGATGGAAACAACTATTATGTATATACAAGTCAAAAGAAAATAGATGTCCCGGATACAGGTGAAAAGTTCAATCTGGACTATAAAAACAATGAATCATCGCCGGAAGCAAAGGATAAGAAAGAGATATCTGATCAGGAGAAACAGCAACAGGCGCAGCGAAGTGGTGTCATGCTGGAGCTTTCAGACAGAGGGCGGGATGCAAGTGCAGACAGACAGGGGCAGACGGAGACGGCAGAGACTCAGAGTGAGAGTAAATCAGGGCAAGTTCCTTTGCTTGAAACCATACGAACATATGTTGTTGCGGCCATAGCGGCAGTTCGCGAGTTCTTCTATAGTATCTGGAATGATCGGTCACAGGAAGATGTTTCGCAGGATGTTCAACTGTTGGAAGGTATTCTGCAGGAACCAATGGAAAGCATTGATACTTTGGATGAGATGTCTGCTCTTGCCATGGGGGAGGAATCCCGGGAACAAGAAATTCAGGAGTCTCTGCGTATTGGAGATATGGATCAGGTGATTAATCTCTTGACAGATCATGGGAAAAGGACGATTGCCAAGAACTCCACACTTTTGACCAGCTATGACAAGAATGGAAGAGTGGTGGAACCCAATGCCGCAGATATGGAAAGAGTTCTGCATGGGGATAGAAATACATGGGAATTATGATAAATGCAAAGGTGGGAGCTATGGGGCTTCCACTTTTTTTGAAAAAATAGTGATAAAACTATTGATATGTGAAATGAAAAATGCTATTATGTGTAATAATAAATGCAAATATAATGAATGCTGAGGAAGATTAAGTAAAGAATAATGAGAATTACAACTTATTATAGGCTGGAAGATTTGTATAGAAAGTATAGCGGATATATCAGCACTAGGGAATTGTTGAGTGAAGGATTTTCTAATCGTCAGATAGCAGTTTTGACAGAAGAGAATTATCTTGAGAAAGTATGTCATGGATGTTATTGGATGCTGCAATGTGGGCATAAAAAGCCGGATGATTATAAATGTATTGAGGTGTGTCTGAGTGACCCGCGGGCGGTGATTGCTATGAAAAGTGCATGTTATTACCAAGGGCTTCTTGAATCAGAACCGGATGTTTTGGCAGTTGTAACAGAGCGGACAGACCGAAGTGTGATCAAAATGAAATTTCCGGTAGAAAGACATTATTTTTCGAGTAGCCATTTTCAGTATGGGATAAATAAAATAGAGACAAAATTTGGAAAATATAATATCTATAATATTGAACGCAGTTTCTGTGATATGGTGCGTTTGAATGATGAGACTGTAATAGAAGTTTTCGATCACATAAAAGCGCAGACTACACAATATGATCGGATATCAAGATATAGTGCGATATTCGAGGGGAAGAATATTATACGAGGAGAAAACTGACATGGGAACATTTGCAACGTTGTTTTATAAGGCAGAAGCGGAGATGCCGGATGAAAAAATGGAAGAATTCAGAGCCCGCATTGAAAAACTGTTCCAAATGGGAGGAATGATGGAAATGGAACAGGTACAATTATGCGGTAAGGAGGCGTTGACAATTAAAAAAGCTTCCATGCATGATTATGGAATGGATTTTTATTATAACTATTTTGAAGATGATTGCTGGGAAAATGCGGGGTTTTGTTCGGAAAGTGGAAATGTGTGGAGCGACAAGATTGGCTGGCGGGAGTTTCATCAAGCTGTCGTCGCGGCATATGTTTTGGAGAGTCTGTATATAGATGGACCGGCGGTTGTGATGGTGAACGGAGATCTGGTAACTGCACGGGCGTATATCGGCTGGATCAATTATCTCTTTCAAACGGAATATCCTCAGAAGAACAACGATCCTTGGGCATTGTTTGAAGCTTTGCACGATCATACTAATATGGATTTGGAAAGATGTGATTGGAGTGAGTTTATTCAGGATTTGTATGGGGTGATTGGGTACTTTGAGATTACTGCTGTTTTGAAAGGGACTGCGGCTTTAGAAAAAGAATATGATAAACTGGCAGGGTATGAGAGCAGAGATGAAAAAGATGGCAGCCTGAATTTCTTTGATTTTGCTAAGAGATTGAAAATAGCAGTGAATAAATTTTATAGAGAAAATGCCGAGGATGAAACACGGCAGCTTTCCCTTATTGTGGAAATGCTGCGTTCCTATTATGAGCAGGATGGTATGGCACTTGATATCAGTAAGAAATACGAAGACAAGGATTTGGAGGCCATTTGTTTTTTCGCGGCATTGACAGATGCGCCGGCATATGTATTTCAGGTTCTTTCTGAGGTATATGATGTTGATTTCTGGGAATTATGGGAACGGGTTAAGGATGTGGCAAAAAGAAAGGGAATTCTGTACGAACCGGAAATTCCGCAGGAAACAATATCTGTTTCTACCATGGATTTTTTTGGAGTTACAGCAGATGATTTGATTTTATTTTGGGATGATGATAAAAATGTTCAGTTTTCTCGGGAGTTAAAAATTTGGTTTAAAGATCTGAAAAGCCGTTTTGATATACTTATGGAATCCGGGTATGTCGTAGAGAACCCACTTTATTGGGTTTTGGATTTGATGGAATACGCAGATGAAAATTATTACCAGATATATTGTTTTTCGGATTTCTTTAAGGAAACAATGGAGCATTTAAATGACAGACGTTTTTGGACATTGTGGAAAATTTATGATGAAATGTTACATGATCCTGTGATGGAAGAGGCAGGAAGCGTAGTCTTTGTACCGGAAGGCCCTGAATATGAACATATCGGGCTGCATTATTATGGCACACCGCCACGGCGTCGGTTAAAAACGAATTGGAATATGATAAAAAGGGAAGAAAGAAATAATAAGGCAAGAGTAACTTTTCGGCGTTATATGGCGTTGCTGGAAAATAGAAAATTACGAAAGGAAATATTTGGATTTTAGAGAATAAAGAACATAAGACCGTTTTTTAATGATATGGAGCTTAAAACTCCCGAAAATCGTTTTATTTTCGCTTGTTTTATGATATAATTCTTAAGAATAAGCATAATAGAATTTGGATCATAGAAGTTGCGAAGCGGTTTCTGTTTATTAAAAGAAAGTAATATAACAGAGAGCATATGTGCAGGGAAGGAGCAGAAAAGTATGGTTGTGTCTGATAATAAATATACTTTAAAGGATTTGCATATTGGCATGATGGCAAGGGCAGAACAGCTTAGCGAAATATATAATAAGTATATGATTTTATTATTTGATGATACAGAGAGCAGGACAGGAAAACTTGTGTTTTGTGGAGATGTGCAAAATCAGGAATATGATAGTTGGTTTATGCAGCCGAAACCGATAACGCCTATTTATAATGATAAAGATGAATTGGAGGATATGGCTGTGTATGATGAATGAATATATAGAAATCGAAATGCTGCCTACGGCTTGTGAGATAGGTGGTTCGTTCAGTACAGAAGCAAGCTTTTGTCTGGATAATTTTAAAGCACCTTTTTATGATATCGAAGTGAAAATTGATACAGGTTGTTCGATTAGTACCATTCCAATCAAAAGGCTGAAAGTTTCTGACACACTGTGCAAAACTTTGAAAAAGATAGATGTCATGAATGGTACACCATACTTTCTCAGTTATGGAATTGAATCTGGAGGATTGAGGCATGAAATTCCGGTTACAGATGATGAGAAAATGGAGTGTTCTGCCATGAAATTTGAGCACGGAATATCTGACTTTATGATTGGTGGTGTAAAGATATCGTCTGATAAGATATGCCTGAATTATGATCGAAAAGGAAATATCCTGATTGGAATGGATATTTTAAAAGATTGGGATATACATATTGGTGTTAGTAAAGTAACGGGAACGAGTTTATTTCTTGCTTGTCCGATGGAAAATGGATGTAGAGCGTATATTGATGCTTTGGAAATGCATTTTGGAATTTCTTAATTTAGTATGCAGTCGCATATAAAAACAGCACGAATCAGATTGAATAGCTATTGGAAATTTATCATGCCGTTGTGAAAATATGCAAAAATGATGCACTGTTTATGCGAAGATGATGTATCCGGATGGTATCATTTGGGTGTCCGCTAAGGTGGACAGACAGGAGCGGGCATTAGAATGGGCATGGTGAAAAGATGTATGAGAGTGGGCATCCTGCTGTTTATGACAGGATGCATTTGGGGAGTAAGCACAGAACCGGAGTCAAATCCGCAGGAAGAATGGCAAGTGGAAGATGAATTGCGGATAGAAGCAGATATACAAATCGACGCAGATACACAAATAGAGGAATATTTTCAGATAGAAGCAGATTCACAGTCGGGTCAGGAGGAAAGCCCGGTACAGATTGTGAAAGAGGGAAATATTCCGACAGTTAGATTTTACAGTGAGGATGATGACTTTTATGTGCAGTGCATCCAAAATCTGCATCAGGGAAACAACATAACTTATGCGGACGGGTATTATTACTTCAGAAGTCAGACAGAGAATTACTCTTTATGTCGTACAAAAGGGGCAGGAATGCCTGTAGAGGTAGTGGCAGATCAGATTCCGGGCTCTATCTATGTCAGGGAGGATCAGGTCTATTTTATCAATGTCAGTGACAGTAGGACACTTTATTGTGTAGGGACGGATGGAAGCGGACTGAAGAAAATTTCTGATTTTCCCATGCAGGAGCTGATCGTTTTGGAAGATAGGATTTACTTCCGTTCTGTGTATGACAGGGAATATGATCCGTTTTATCAGTTGACAGAGGAGCCGGCGGAGGATGACAGGTATCTTTATTCCATGAATTTGGATGGAAGCGGCTGCGAACTGTTGATTCCTAAAGTATGTGAGGAGTTTGTGACGGATGGGGAAAGGCTTTATTATCTGGTCTTTGAAGCAGGATGGGTGCTTTATAAAAATAGTTTGGATGGGAAAGAAGAGGAGAAAATCTTACATAAAGAAAACAGGATATGGGATATACTTCCCTATCAGGGAGATTTATGTTGGGTGGATGTGGAGCAGGAGCAGTTGGTACGTCTGAATGAACAGGGAGGAGAGGAGATTTTAGCATCCGATGTGTGGCGTTTTACGATAGCGCGTGGACAGGCATATGTAATGAATGCTGAGGAAATACGCAGGGTAGATTTAACGACAGGAGAAGAGAGGCTTTTGGCAGAAAGGGAGAAGGCTTTGGAGAATGGCGGTCGGAACAGGGAGGATACATGGTCTTGGCATGTCGGGAGTGATAACAGAGGTATCTTTCTGGTAAACGGGCAGGTGTTTGCAAAATACTATGAATCTGAAAATAAAGGTGTCCTTTGGCATATTCTGGATGGAGAAGCATTTGTTGTATTTGAGGACATGGAACCTTTGACAGCGGAAGAGCTGGTATTGGATACTTCTCTTCTATCAGAACTTATTTTTTACTATCCAGGAAGAACGGATGAGAATACAAAGCAATATCTGGACATGGATGGAGAACTGCACTATGAAGAATCTTTCGGGACAAGGAAAGACGGATCTACTTATGGGAATTTCAGGATTACACTGCCTAAGTTTAATTCTGAACTTGCTTCTTATGAACAGCTAAACCAACAGATGGAAATACTGCTGGAACTTGCTTTAGAAGATAAAGAGTCTTTTTTTCAGAAAATCAATGATGAGCAGGATCAGGATTACTGCGCTTCATGGTACAGAGAGCATGAGTACAGCAACTTATATATTGGGGAAAAATATATTTCCATGCATTATTCCAGAGGAGGATATGAGGGCGGAATGAGAGTTTGGAAAAATTCAATACCTCTGATCTTTGACCGTGAAACGGGACGTATGCTGCATATGGATGACCTCTTTACAGTGGAAGAAAGTGTTTATATGAAGCGTTTGACAGGCGCGATTTATAAGTATTGTGAGATGATGGGCTGGGATGATTGGAACGAAGCGTTCGACAATAATGTGCTGGTGAAAAATTTTGGAAATTTGAGATCTTATCTGACACCGGACGGGATCGTATTATGCTATGAACGGTATGAGATTATGGCGGGCGCCAGCGGCAGCCCTACATTCGAGATTCCTTATGAATGGTTTGAGGATATTTTTGAACGGTAGGTTGACAAAACCCCTGATATTTCGTATAGTTATCTCATTGCGTTTACATTTGAAAAAGGTTATGCTTTCGAAAGAAATCGCCAAGGAGATACAGCAATTGAAAAATACGATTATTTCATTAAAAGACATCACTGTTTCTTATGATGGGGAGCAGGTTCTGGGAGGTTTTAACCTGGAGATACACGACGGGGAGTTTGTTACCCTGTTAGGACCCTCCGGATGCGGCAAGACCACAGCGCTTCGCACCATTGCCGGTTTCATCAGACCGGATGCAGGGGATGTCTTTTTTTATGACAAAAATATTACAAACCTGCCCCCGCATAAGAGGGAAGTCAACACAATTTTCCAGAAATACGCTTTGTTCCCTCACTTGAATGTGTATGACAATATCGCTTTTGGGATGCGCCTGAAGAAATGCAGCGAGGAGCAGATCAAGGAGACCGTGCACAGAATGCTGGCTATGGTAGATATGTCCGGCTATGCCCATCGTGGTATCAGTCAGCTCTCAGGCGGGCAGCAGCAAAGAGTAGCCATTGCCAGAGCTTTGGCCAATGAACCCAAGGTTTTGCTGCTGGATGAGCCGTTGGGCGCTCTGGATATGAAATTGCGCAAGGATATGCAGGCGGAACTGAAAAAGATACAACAGCAGACGGGGATTACCTTTCTATTCGTCACCCATGATCAGGAGGAAGCTTTGTCCATGTCCGATACCGTGGTGGTGATGGACAAGGGTATGATACAGCAGATTGGCACTCCCATGGATATTTATAATGAGCCCAAGAATGCTTTTGTGGCGGATTTCATCGGGGAATCCAACATACTGGATGGCATCATGCAGGAGGATTATTCCGTAAAATTTGCCGGGCATGATTTCCGCTGTCTGGATGCCGGATTTGGCGAAAACACACTTGTGGATGTGGTGATACGACCGGAGGATATCAAGGTAGTGGAGCCGGATTCCACCCTGATCACCGGGGATGTCACGGCTGTGACCTTTAAGGGTGTGCACTATGAGATCATTGTGGATGTGGAGGGCTTTAAGTGGATGATACAGTCTACGGAATGCTGTGAGACTGGGGACCACATAGGACTGTCCCTTACACCCAACGATATTCATGTGATGGCCAAGTCAGAATATTCCGGTATGTTTGGCGACTACAGTACCTTCAGCGACGAAATGGGAGAAGACAGGAATGCTTCCAATGAGGCGTTAGCGGAAGAGGAGGGCAATGCGGATGAAATCTAATTCAAAATTGCTTTCTGCGCCTTACACTGTCTGGATGACCATTTTTATTGTACTGCCTATGCTGTTGGTAGGATATTTTGCATTCACGGATAAATCAGGCAGCTTTACTCTGGAAAATATTTTAAGCGTGGGACAATATTCCAATGTATTCCTGCGTTCCATCTGGCTGGGGGCGGTGGCAACTGTGGTTTCCTTGGGACTGGGTTATCCCCTGGCATACATCATTGCCAAAATGAATGCCAGGCGTCAGAATGTCATGGTGATGCTGGTGATGCTGCCCATGTGGATGAATTTTCTGCTGCGTACCTATGCGTGGATGACGCTGTTAGAGGATAACGGTTTGATCAATTCGGCATTGGCCGCTGTGGGTCTGCCCCGGGTACATATGATCAACACTGCCGGCGCTGTGGTGCTTGGCATGGTCTACAACTATATACCATATATGGTTCTGCCTTTATATTCGGTACTGACCAAAATTGACAAGAGTGTGATAGAAGCGGCTCAGGATCTGGGTGCCAACAGTAGGGAAGTCTTTTTGAAGGTGGTGCTCCCTTTGAGCATGCCCGGTGTGATCTCCGGCGTGACCATGGTGTTTGTTCCCGCAGTGAGTACGTTTATTATTTCGAAAATGCTGGGGGGAGGCGGAAATTTGCTGATCGGAGACCTGATCGATATGCAGTTTCTGGGCAGCGCTTACAATCCGAATCTGGGTTCCGCTGTGTCGCTGGTGCTGATGGTGATTATTTTGATCTGTATGGGTATCATGAATCAGTTTGACGACGGCGAGGCTGTGGAGGGAGGAGGTATGCTGCTATGAAAAAGGCAGGTGCGCGTATTTACACCTTTCTCATTTTCCTGTTTTTATATGCCCCTATTTTGGTGCTGATCGTATATTCCTTTAACGACACGGAGACTGCCAGCCGCACGGTATGGGGCGGTTTTTCTCTGCGCTGGTATCGGAAGCTTTTCGAGGACAGGCTGATTCTGGAAGCCTTGTGCAATACGTTGATCATCGCAGTGGTATCGGCGGCGGCGTCCACGGTACTGGGCACCATGGCGGCGATTGGCATCAATTCCATGAAGCGCCTGCCCAGACGCATCATGATGAACATTACCAACTTTCCCATGGTCAATCCCGAGATTGTAACCGGTGTGTCCCTGATGCTGCTGTTTGTGTCTGCGGTCAGGCTGCTCGGCGGGAGGAGTCTGGGAATGGGATCGCTGTTTGCGGCTCATATTACTTTCTGTCTGCCCTATGTGATCTTATCCGTGCTGCCCAAGCTGCGCCAGATGGATCCTAATCTTTATGAAGCGGCTCAGGATCTGGGCTGCCCTCCGGTGAGGGCTTTCTTCAAGGTGGTGCTGCCGGAGATCATGCCTGGAATCGTAACGGGACTGATCATGGCGTTTACGCTTTCCATTGACGATTTCGTGATAAGTTACTTTACCAGCGGAACCACCCAGACGCTGCCTATTTACATTTACTCCATGACCAGGAAACGTATCAGCCCGGAGATCAATGCGTTGTCTACGGTGCTGTTCGCGGTGGTGATGGTGCTGTTGATCATTATCAATGCACGCAATGCCAAAGATCAAAAGCGTTCGGAAGGATGAAACGAGGTGTACATATGATGAAAAGGTATTTCATACATTTCAATCTGTGTGTGGTTCTCTGTCTGGCGCTCTGTCTGTTCCCGGTTCAAACGGTTCTGGCTGGGGAAGCTCAGGCTTTAACCGTTTCAGACAAAGAGGATGCGGCTCCCGACAGGGGGATTACCATAAATGTTTACAATTGGGGCGAGTATATCGCCAATGGCACCGATGGTTCGCCGGATGTGAATGAGGAATTTACCAGACGTACAGGGATCAGGGTCAACTATACTACCTTTGACAGCAATGAAGCACTGTATTCCAAGCTGGTCGGGGGCGGCGCAGATTATGATGTGATCATTCCCTCGGATTATATGGTGTCCAAACTCATTGACGAAAATATGCTGGCGGAGCTGGACTTTTCCAATATTCCCAATTTTCAGTACATTGATGAGCGTTTCAAGGATCCTGACTATGACCCGGGCAGCCGATATTCAGTGCCATATACTTGGGGTGTGGTGGGGTTATTTTATAATACGGACTATATTGAGGAGGAGATCACAAGCTGGTCTGCCCTGTGGGATGACCGTTATGCCGGAAAGATATTGATGTTCGACAATCCCAGGGACTCCTTTGCGATTGCCCAGTTTATGCTGGGACAATCCTTAAACACCACCGATGAAAATGACTGGGCGGAGGCGGCCGCTCTGTTGAAGCAACAGAAGCCTCTGGTGCAAGCCTATGTCATGGACCGGATCTTTGATAAGATGGAGAGCAGCGAAGCATGGATTGCTCCGTATTATTCCGGAGATGCCGCAATTTTAGTTGAGAATAGTGACAGCATTCAATTTGTGGTGCCGGAAGAGGGAACCAATTATTTTGTGGATGCCATGTGCATTCCCGTTACTTCCAGCCACAAGGAGGAAGCGGAGGCGTATATCAATTTCCTGTGCGATCCTGAGATTGCCGGTGCGAACATGAATTATGTGGGGTATTCCACACCGGAAAGCGCCGCGAAGGCGTATATAGATCAGGAGATGGTGGAGAGCCCCGTTCATTATCCCAGCGATGAAATATTGGAGCGCACGGAGGTGTTTGTCAATCTTCCGGAAAGTACCGCCAAGCTTGTGGATAGTTTGTGGGCCGAAGTGAAGATGGGCGGACCCGGAGAATCGATTGTGCTTGTGGCGATTATTTTAGGGTTTTTGGGAGTGTATATTGCCATTCTGGTCTATAAGCGGCGGAAACGCAAGAGAGAGTTGGCATAAAGGAGATAGGATGAAAAAAGAAGAAGTAATAGTAATCATTTTTGTTGCATGTTGTGTTCCTTACCTCATTTGGATTAATCTGGATGGGTTCTTTGACACACACCTGCCTGACAAGACAATGCTATATTTAACTGTTGGAATCTGTGTCTTTATAATTGGCGGACTAATCTGGATGTATCGCCAGCATGTTGATTATATGGAGAAGCAAAGGGGCTCCGGTTCAGACAAGGCATTGCTCCTGCGACGTATGGCGGAAGAAATGGGAGAACGGTATGAGGATTATACCTATGTGGCAGCCTATGTAGTCCAGCCCTCCCATCGGCATCATGTTGCGAGTTCTCCATATATTGATTATCACTTACGGCCCTATGTCATCGCTTTCAACAATAGCGGGGCTTTTATATATCGTTTTCAGGTAAGGCGGGGGGTCATACAGTTAATTCTCCCATGTAGCTTTGTCAACTGGGCATCTTCCGATTGGAAATATCGCATTGAAGAAGACCGTATCACGCTTGTGATAGCCAATGACCCTTCCTTTATGGACGTTGCGGAAGTCATGCCCATCACCGGTACGGCATACGTGATTGATAAGAAAATCTCTAGCGCCCAAAACAAAGCGATTGCCCAGCATCCTTTGGGAATTTATCAGGAGAACGAATTTTGGCGTTTGGTGAACTGTCTGGCTAATTATCCGAATTCGCAGCAAGGTTAACACCGTTTCTATGACGTCTTTGGTCAGAACGAAACGACAAGCTGCATTTTAAATTTTTCTTCACCGTATACGGCATGTGGAATATCTTTTGGCATGATCAGGGTCTCGCCTTCCTTCAGGATAAAGACTTCACCGCCGACAGTGAAACGTCCGGTTCCCTCCAGAACGGTTACCATTGCGTCACCGCCTGCTGCATGGGTGGAAATCTCTTCTCCCTTATCGAATGAGAAGATGGTCATGCTGACTTGGTCATTCTGCACCAGCGTTTTGCTGACCACCTGGCCGGGCTGGTATTCAATCTGGTCTTTCAACTGCAGCTTTGTCTGTTTTTCGATGTTTTTATACATAATTGATTCCCTTTCTGTATGCGCTGTTTGGCGTGCCTGTGCGCCAGGACAGTCTGCTTCATGTTTCTGATTATACTATACTGCATTATAAAAGTAAATTATGTTGATCTGAACATAAAATACTGCAAAATAATCAATATCATCATATGAAGCGGGTAAAATGCGTAACAGGCCCATTGAAATATTTTATTGTGAAATCCCTGACGCCCTTGATATAACCAAATAGGAAGCAGTGATATCATAGCAAATGCCTGCTGGAAAAACTCTATTTCATACCCAAATACTTGGAAAGTATAGTAATATCCTCCCAACAGCTTTATATTCAAAATATACAGGCATATAAACTGGATTACCCGGTTTTTCCAAGTTTGTCCCCGGAAAAAATAGAATGTGAAAACAGTTAAAATACCAATTCCGTAGTAATCGACCATGGTTGCATAACCAAGAATAAAGCCCAGCATGACAATACCTGCACATAACACCGTGGCCAATACTTTTTTAAAACGCCTTCTGCATTTTTCAATCAAGACAATCAATAACAAGCTCTCTAAAAATGTCCATAGCACATTTTGATGAAATGGATAAAACACACTGCCGCCATACATCATGTTGAATGGTATTTCAGTCAGACAAGCCCACAAAAGAATACGCAGCATATAGCGGCGCAAATCATGTGTATGAGTATAGCCTTCTACAAGCATAAACGCAAAAATCGGATACGCTATGCGCCCGATACATGTCAGCCATTCTTCTGCCGGAAAAAGCACCGCCCATGCATGATCGCATAGCATCAGCCCCATAGCCAGCACATGAAGCGTGAATGAACTGATGTTGAACTTTGTATTTTGAGCCATAGGTGCTTTCCTCCAATGCTATTTTTTGTATATAATTTACACCGTTTTACAGGATTATACAACACGAACAATCTGATTGGTAAAAGGAGTTTTGTTGATTGCGCCTTATATGGAATTCGAAGAATTAGAAGAAAATCTGAAATAACCTTAAGTTTCCATGATCAAATGCCGAAATATAAGATAAGCCAGTTTGGTTAAAATGGACTTTAACCAAATCTACAAACAGAAACCTTATCAAATCGATATGTCAAAGGGTCAGGGAGGATGCCTATGAATATCAACACGAATCAACCAGGTCTGTTCCGCTACGGGAATCAGGCCATTCAGAATAACACATTGTTCGGGAGGCGGTCAGGAACCCCGGGAGGGGGAAGTGACGTCAATGCGCCCCAAAAGGATAGCCTTGTCCGGAGGCTGCTTTCCCGAGCAGCAAGCCAGAGCAATTCTGATCAAAGCAATCCCAATCAGACAAATCCCTTGGCCTCGGGGAATATTGTGAGCGATACCGTTGGCTATGCGGATTCAATAAGGATGAATCGTGAGAAGAATAAGAATACCAATCTGCAATTAAAGAAGCTGCAATATAATTTCAAGTCTCTTTCCGCGCAGATTTTGCGAAGCAAGACTTCGGTCAATGCGAAACAGGTGGCAAGCAAGGCAAGGAGAGAGGTCATCCGGTTGAAAGCGAAGCTTCGGCAGGGTGAATATGCGGACGAGGAATTGGAAGGCGCAATCAAGCACGCGCAGGCGATGGAGCGCGTGGCCAAGAAAAAGGCGAGACATCTGCAGGAAGAGGAAATGGTGAAGGTCACAGGAGGACCGTGCACGGCAGAACTGGAAGAGCGGGAAGACCTGAAAAACAGACCCGTGGAAGAGGCATTGGAGGACGCTTTGGCAGATCAGATGGCTCTTGAAGACAGTGCTTCGAGTATCGAGGACGAGATGAATGAGGCAGTGTGGGAGCAGATGCAGGCGTATCAGGATATGATGCAGACACAGATGGCTGAGTTCCAGGATATGATGGAAGAAATGCAGTGGCTGATGGAGGAGATGTCTGATTCCATGAGTGAGATGCTTGAGGAAAGCGGGCTGTCAGAATTGGAAGAAGATATGTTTGACACCTTTGAGGTCGAGATGGATCCAGCGGACTTTAAGATGATGAAGATCAAGCACCGGTCAAAGGAATTAAAGGAGATTGCCGAGGCGGATTCAGAGTATCTTAAGGCTGTTTTTCAGAGAATGCAGGAGGCCAAGAGTTCTTCTGTGCAGGGGTTTGGCAACTCTGGTGGCAGCTCCGCCGTGCCTTCAGGGGGCGTGATGGTTGTCTCGGGTGGCGGGAGTCCGATGTCGGGGATAGATATTGCCTCGGCACCAAGCGATCCTATAGCAGCTCCGGTGGCTTCCGGCGGGCTTGATGTATCGGTATAGAATATAAAATATGAATCTTAAAAAACAGCTGCGGTGGCATAGGAGTATGTCGTCACAGCTGTTTTTTGTTCATTATGTGCGGGCTGCATGGAATTATTGGAATGGATCTTCACAAAATTTTTCAAAAAATAAAAATTATCCCTTGACATATTATCAATTTGATAGTATCATGCAGATAACAAATAGATAATATCAAAACGATAATAACAAAAGGAGGAAATAATTATGGGAATTAAGTACAAGAAATTCGAGCCGACAGAATATGTGATAAGGATTAGAGGTGGGAAGGTCGTTCAGAAGGGATTGGGTTTGGCATTTTTTTATAACACCATGACCACGAGTCTGATGGTAATTCCGACCACCGCCTTTGACGCGGGCTTTGCCTTTGATGATATCATGACCTCTGATTTCCAGAGTGTGGGGGTTCAGGGTGATATCTCCTACACCATCGTGGATTACGAGAGGGCAGCTAAGATGGTAAACTTTTCTTATACCTCGAATGAGAGGGCGTATCGGGAGCTGCTTGCCGAGGAGAGGATGAAGATGGCCAAGAGGATCATGAATCTGGCAAAGGTATATGTGACGAAGTTTATCAGCGAGCGGAACGTGCGGGAGGCGATTGTATCCGGCGACATGTTGGCGGAACACTTGCGGGAGAGGCTTTGTCAGGACGCGACGATACAGGAGTTCGGGTTGCAGGTGGTATCCCTGTCCATACTGGGAATCTCTGCCAAGCCGGATACCAGAAAGGCGCTTGAGGCGGCTACAAGAGAGGAAATACTAAAGCTTCAGGATGATGCGATTTATAAGAGAAGAAACGCTGCGATCGAGCAGGAGAGAATCGTGAAAGAGAATGAGCTGAACACGGAGATCAAGGTGGCGGAGAAGGAGAAGCAGAAGCGGGAGAAAGAGATGGAGACCAAGCGGCTGGTTCAGGAAAAGCAGGCGGAATTGGATGCGAGAAAGCTGGAAAACGACATTCGCTTGGAGGAGGAGAACCGAAAGCTGGTGGATCTGCAGACAGAGAACGAGAAGAAGAAATCGGATGCCAAGGCATATGATTCGGAGGTATTGTTAAAGACATTTGCGGGAATTGATCTGGAGGTGATCAAAGCATTGGCAGCCAGCGGAATGGACAGCAGGGCGCTGATTGCCAAGGCGTTCGTGGAGATTGGCGACAAGGCAGGGAAGATCGGTACGCTGAATGTATCTCCGGATTTATTGGAAACGCTGATAAAACCTTGATGGGGGTGAATGGGAATGGACAGGGGTATGAATAAGATTGTGTTGGTCACAAGGAAGACCAGGCTGGAGGAGTTGGTTTATAAATATAACACCTTGGAGCAGGCAAAATTCTATATAGAGCATCTTGGGGTCGATTTCTCGGATTATTTGGAGGAGGATCAAAGGTATCAACAGGCTGTGAAAGAGGTGCTGTCGGCGGCGGAGAGATTTGCCAGAGTGCAGGTAATTGACAGGTCCTTTGTGCCCAATATGATCTTTGGCAGCGGGGATGTGGTGATTGCGGTGGGACAGGACGGACTGGTGGCGAACGTGATGAAGTACTTGGACGGACAGCCCCTTGTGGGAGTCAATCCAGACACCAAGAGGTGGGACGGGGTATTGCTTCCCTTTGAGCCAGGGCAGATGTCGGGGATGATTCCCAGCATTCTCGCGGGAAAATATCAGGTGAAGGATGTGACGATGGCACAGGCGGACACCGCGGACGGACAACGGATGCTGGCGGTAAACGATCTGTTTATCGGGTGTCGGACACATGCTTCTGCCCGATACCACATTATCTGCAACGGAAGCGGTGAGGATCAGTCCTCCAGCGGCATTATCGTCTCCACAGGCTTGGGCTCCACAGGGTGGTATGCGTCAGTGATAGAACAGGCAAGGCAGATCGCGGCATTCTTCCGCTGTGGGCAGATTCAGGCAAGTCCCTTGGCATGGGGGGCAGAGCGCCTCACCTTCGTGGTGAGAGAACCGTTTCCAAGCCGCGCCACACAGACGGGCATTGTGTTCGGTGCCATCGAAGGAAAGGATGATTTTCGCATCATATCCCAAATGCCGTCCGGCGGGGTTGTCTTTTCAGACGGCATGGAGGCTGACGCCATAGAATTCCACTCAGGAACAGAAATACGAATAGGAATTGCTGACAAAAGGGGGAAGTTAGTGGTATCATAGAAAGTGCAGTGACTGAGAGGAAAGGGGAATGGAATGAAGAACGGCATGAAGGCGAATGATTTACAGAGTGCTCACGAAGAGCAGGAATTTTTGGAAAAATATGACATCACCCAATATGAGAGACCTTCCATCGCAGCGGATATCGCGGCGTTCTCAATCCTGGGGGAGGGAGAGAACCATAATTTTAGAAGGCTGCCGGAGAAAGCCTTGAAACTATTGTTAATCCAGAGGGCTTCCTATCCGTACAAGGGCTGTTGGGCACTTCCGGGAGGATTCTGCAAGCCGGGCGAGGATGTTGCGGACACGGCGAGGCGGGAACTGTACGAGGAGACCAATATCAACAATGCGGATCTGCGGCTTGTGGGAATCTTCGGGGAGACAGGGAGAGATCCCAGAGGATGGATCATTTCAAATACCTTTTTGGCGCTGATGAACGGGGAAAAGTGCAGGCTGCGGGCGGACACGGATGCCTGGGCGGCGGAATGGTTCTCCGTTGGGATTGCGCGGGAGGTGCTGCAAAAGGAGTGTACCAAGGAAAGCGCAAGGATACAGACCATATATCATTTAAGCCTGGAATGCGGGGATTCCGGGATCAAACTTTCCGCGACGGTCAAGGAGGATAAGCGGTTTCAGGATTTTCACGAGAAAGTTCGGTATGAGATTATGGACAGTGACGGGCTTGCGTTTGACCATGCCAAGATTATATTGCATGCGTTGCTCTCGCTTCAAAAACTGGCAGGGGAAGATATGACGGCGGTATTTCACTTCCTGCCTGAGCAATTCACCTTGACAGAGCTTCAAAATGCGATGGAGTTGGTGCAGGGCAGGAAACTGTTGACTGCCAATTTCCGAAGAAAGATAGCGGATTATGTTGTGGAGACGGAAAAGTTGTCAGAGGGGGCGGGACATAGACCAGCCAAGTTGTTTGAACGGAATGTGGAAGCTTTTTACCAGGGAGGATGCGATGGATAATAATGCAATGGATTTCAGTACCGGTCAACTTATGAAGGAGCTTAGATTTACACGGATTATCTGTATTATTTCTTCCGTGCTGACGTTCTGTCTGTTGGTAGGCGGAGTGTTTCTGTATGGCAAAGTGCAGAAGCTGGCAGAGATCTGTGAGCCTGCGATAGAGAAGATATCTGATGTGGACGTGGAGAGTCTGAACGAGACTTTGGACAATGTGAATGCTTCTTTGGAAAGCATGGATTGGGAGCGGGTGGCAGATGTGTTGGATGAACTTGATGTGGATGCCCTTAACTCCGTGATAGAGGGACTGGACACAGAGGAGCTTACCGAAGCCTTGCAGAACTTGAATGCTATCGTGGAGAAAATCAAAGAACTCAATGAAAAAGTGAGCTCGTTTGGATCCATGTTCGGCGGAATATTTAACCAGGGCCGATGAGCGAATTTATAGGGAGAAGAAATGATGATAAAATTACTGCCGGAGAAAAAAGGAACCTTTCTGCGCGCGTCCCTGTCTGATGTCTGTAACTTTTCCTGTGAGTATTGTGCAAAGGATATGGGGATGGAGAATCATACGCCCAAGTGTATGAATGTAGACTTATTAAGTGCGGATGATTATATCCGGAATCTGGAAAGAATTGCAGCGCACGGATTTGAAATCATATCTTTTACAGGTGGGGAACCGCTGCTTTGCAAGGATTTTGCCCGGATTGCCGAGGCGGCAAGAGGGCTGTTTGGGGTCGTGGAAATTACAACCAACGGCTCAAAGTTATTGGAGCATATGGAAACAATCCGAAAATATGTGGATGTATTGAAGATATCCGTTGATGCAGTGGATGATGATCTGCGGGTAAAAATTACCCGCAATGCCGATGCCAGGGATACCCTACAGGTTGTGGAGACCTGCTGTAAAGCAAACATTGCACAGATGGGACTGAATTTTGTCTATATGAAACAGAATGCGGAAGAGTTGTCCCGACTGATTGCATTTGTAAAAGAACTGAATCAGAAGTATCATACCAATATTTATATCAGCGTTCTGGATTTGTATTATTCCAAAGAAAACGATGCGTTCTGGCGGGAGCAATTCGTCAATTTGAAAGAACTGAGACAGTCATTGGAAGCAAAGGGCATCACGGTTCACCAAAGACTGAGAGTCGGCTGTGATTCCTATTACTGCATCTGGGACGGAGTCAGGGTTAATATGAAAGACAGCATGTCCTGTACGCACAGGAGCGAAATGTGTCAGGAATGTGAGTGTTATTGTCAGGAAGGTATCTACAGCCTGAAGCATTCCGCAAGCGGCTGGCTTAGCGTCTGCCCTTCCAACGATGTGAAACTCGGCGCCCTGCTTCAGGAAGATGATGCAGAACAACAGATTGACCGATTTGTGGACATTTTGAACCATCTTACAAGAGTTCCGGATACCGGATGGAATTTTATGGAAAAGAACGGTCTGTGCGATCAGCCGCATTTGATGAAACCTCAAGTCAGAGAATGCCTTGCTCTTTACCATAATATTAAGAGGCGGGCGAGAACATACTGTGAGGAACACGGGTTTCTGGAGTTTGATACGCCCGTGCTCACAAAATATGCCGGAGAACCCTATAATCCGACATTTTCCGTTTCGGTGGAAGAAAAAGCGATGCATCTGGCCGACTCGCCGCAGGTGTACAAAATGCTCCTGATGCTTTCCGGCTATGACAGATACTATCAGTTTGCACATTGTTTCCGGCCGATCGCACACGAAAATGCTTCGGACACGCATTTGCAGGAATTCATACAGCTTGATCTGGAGCTGCATGTGGATTCTCTCGACGAACTGATGGAGCTTGCCGGAGACCTGCTTCAATCTATTTGTGGAGACACGCCCTTTGAATTGATACCACACCTGCCGCTGACGACCGGGAAAAAGGGCGTTCATGGTGGTATTATGCCGGAACATCATATCTTTGCAATGCCTGAAAATCTGAATATTGGTCAAAATCATACGCTTCCGGAACCGGCGGATCTGCTTCAGGTAAAGACAGAATCCTTCGATATTGTATTGAATGGTATGGAAGTGGGCGGCGGTGATATGCGTATTATGGATGCTGCCTTGCAGGAAGCCATGATGGATCTTTTTCAGGTGGACAAAAGGGCATACCGGGATTATCTGCAAGCGCTCGGCCGCTATCACGGCAGACCTTTTGGCGGATTTGCAATTGGTCTTGAACGGCTGGTCATGGCCATGTCAGGCGTGCCGGATATTAGAGATACAACCCCTTTGATATCATGTTGACATTTCCGTCAAATCATTGCATAATTAAATACTGAAAAAGACTGCTCAGAGCCAAAGGGAACATTGTTATGTTGAACGTATTTCTTATCGCTGAAATCTTTGCAATTGTTATGATATATATCGCCATGGCGCTGTTGATTACGGATGGCAGCGGCGCAAGGGAGCAGAAGCTGATGGGGTATTTTCTGTGCGGCTCCCTGATACAGAATGTAGGGTATTTTCTGGAATTGACCGCATCTACGCAGGAGACGGCGATTATATCTGTCAAAATGCAATATCTTGGCTCTATTTTTATCCCACTGTGCTATTGTTGGTTTATATACAGCTATTGTTACGCAAAGCCGCCCATGAAGTTATTGAGTGCGCTGGGCGTGATTGATTTTGGGCTGCTGTTGACGGTCTTTACACTGGACTGGCACAAGCTCTATTATAGGCAGATAGAGTGGCTGATGGCAGAGGATGGACATTATTATCTGAGTCTTGAATATGGATCCGGATATGTGGTGTTTCTCGTCTGTGGCTGTGTCATACCTTATTGTATGACCATTTATTCGCTGTCCTCCGCTTGGGGGCGCAAAGACAACAGGAGATACAAGACAATTACGTGTCTGTCAATGCTTCCGGTGCTGGCGCTCTTGGCGTATGCGGGCAAACTGACCTATGGGTTTGACCCAACCCCGTCGGTGTTGGGGCTGGTGCTCTCTCTGGTGGTCATCCTGATTTGGAGACAGAGGACTCGTGACTTTCGCTGGATGGCGGCGGAGGTGCTTTTGGACAGCATGAGCGACGGCGTGATTGCCATGGATACAGAGAATCGGATACTGAATTTTAATCGGGCGGCGGCAGAGATTTTCCCGGAACTTGGCACACATAAATTAGGTGATTTCATTGCAGATGTTAAGGGTTTTCCCGTGGATTTGCTGGAGGAGAATGCCAACAGGGAGTTTGACTTAAGCGACCGGCATTACGAGAGTCACACGAGGGTGATCCTGGATAAAAATAATCAGCCGCAGGGTAATGTCGTACTAATACTGGATGTGACAGATACGAGGAATTATATAGAGGAGATCAAGCGCGTGAGGGAGCAGGCGGAGCGCGCGAATATGGCAAAGAGCGAATTCCTTGCCAATATGTCCCATGAGATTCGCACCCCAATGAATGCTATAATAGGTTTGAGTGATATTATTATTGAGGAGAGCACCGGGAGGAAAATGTATACCTATGCCTGTGATATCAAGTCGGCGTCCCAGAATCTTCTTGCCATTATCAATGACATTTTGGATCTGTCCAAGGTGGAGGCGGGCAAGATGGAATTGGTGATGTCGGAGTATCACGTGAAAGCTGTCGTGGATGAAGTGGTACATATGATGGATATTGCAGCATCCCAGAGAGGGCTCTTGATGAAGTATGAGTATGATATGGGCATACCCAGCCGGTATTACGGGGATGAGGGCAGGATGAAACAGATTCTGATCAATCTGTTGAACAATGCCGTGAAATTCACCAAGGAAGGATATGTCAAGATTACCGTGGGCGGCAGACCCGGGCGGACACAGGACGAGGAGCTGTTGGTATTCCAGGTACAGGACACGGGATGCGGCATCAGGGAGGAAGATCAGGAGAAAATATTCGAGAATTTCAAACAGGTTGACTCTAACAGGAATCGCAGCGCCGAGGGAACCGGGCTGGGGCTTTCTATCACCAGGCATCTGGTGCAGCTCATGGAGGGGGATATCTCGCTTCAGAGTGTCTACGGGGAGGGGACTACTTTTACAGTGACGATCCCTCAAAGAATCGTGGACAGACGTACCTTGGAGGAACTGCCGGGTGCTCCTGCCGTTATGGAGGAAAGGCTGGAGCCCTTTATCGCCCCCAATGTGAAGGTGCTGGTGGTGGATGACAATCTGATCAACAGAAAGGTCGCCAGAGGGTTTTTGAATACCTATCAATTTGATTTGGCGGAGGCGGCCAGCGGCTTTGATGCAATAGAACTGGTAAAAAATACAAAATATGACATTGTTTTTATGGATCATATGATGCCTGAGATGGACGGAATCGAGACTGTGCGGAATATTCGCAGGGATTGCGGAGAGAATGGCACGAGTCCCATTTTCATAGCACTGACAGCAAATGCCATGGAGGGGGTTCGGGAGTTGTTCATTAAGAACGGTTTTCAGGATTTCCTGACCAAGCCTCTGGACAGAAAACAGTTAAACGAGGTATTGCTGAAGTGGATTCCCGAGGAGCGCAGGGAAGCGGTCGAGGCGCGAAACAACTGGCAGCGGGTCGAGAGTCATGGCGGGTTTCAGGACATCCGCATCGAGGGAATCGATATGGATGCCGTTGTGAAAAATCAGTCCGGTTCCGTGGAAGACTATGTGGAGCTTTTAAGTCTGTACGGCATGGATGGTAAGCGCAAGCTTCCCCTGCTAAAGGAACTCTGTGGTGCGAAGGATTACAAAAATTATGGGATAGAGGTGCACGCTCTAAAAAGTGCGTCGGCAAACGTGGGGGCAATGAGTCTTTCGGCGGCGGCAAAAGCGCATGAGGAGGCGGCGAACCGTGAGGATGAAGAATTTATCGCGGGGCATTTTGAGGAGCTTACTGCCGCTTATGAAGAACAGCTTAAGTCGATTCAGGCTTTTCTGGACATGAGGGAAGGGAATGCCGGGGATGAGGAGAAGCTTCCTGAGATAGGCCGAAAGACCCTTATAGACAAGGTGCGGGAGGCGTTGGAGAGCCTGGAGCGTTTCCGTTCCAAGGAATGCGCCGCCAAGGTGGAGGAGCTGTTGCAGCACCGTCTCGATGAAGATACGAAATCAAGGCTGAAAGAAGTTCAATCGCAGTTGAAACTGTATGAAGATACCGAGGCGGAACATATGCTCGCTGAGATCATAAATATACTTGAAGAAAAATAGTGATATGGTATAATATGACCATATTTATGTTGTCTGTAATGGCAGCAGGAATGGAGGATGAAATGGCGACAATATTGGCGGTGGATGACAGCCCTATCAATCTGGCGACGATTGAGCAGAAATTGAAGGACAGTTATGAGGTGATTCCCGTGAATTCCGGTTTTCGGGCTTTGCAATACCTCAAGTCAGAGAAGACGCCGGATTTGATTCTTCTGGATATCAGGATGGCGGAGAAGGACGGAATAGAGACCTTGAAGGAGATTCGGGAGATGAGGGGCGGGGCGGATATTCCCGTGATAATGCTCACATCCCAAAATGACAAAGAATCTATCATGGAAAGCCAGAAATTGGGAATTTATGATTATGTGCTGAAACCCTTTGATACAGCGGATTTGCACGACAGAATCCGACGTGCGCTGCAAAAGGCAAAAGAGGCTTCAAATGATTGACAAAAAAAAATAAATGGTTTATCATAGCAATAGTATACTAAGGCTCAAAGAACGTAGAAATGCGCTGCCTTGAGTTCGTGGGAGGCAAAAAGTGATTACCGATAGTGAATTTCAACGTATAGTGATGTACATGCATAAAAATTACGGCATAGACCTGAGCCAGAAAAAGGTTCTGGTGAGCGGTCGTTTGGAGAATTATCTCGCCCGCAATGGTTATGCGAGTTATGACGAGTACATGGCGAAGGTGGAGAAGAACCCTAATGGGCCGGAGGCCACGGATATTGTCAATGTACTGACTACCAATCATACATATTTTATGCGTGAGAGCGCTCATTTTGATTATTTGGCGCAGGTTGTGCTGCCGTGGGCAAAGATGAAAGCGGCGAGAGACAAAGATCTGCGTATATGGTGCGGCGCATCATCCACGGGGGAGGAACCATACACCCTCGCAATGGTGTTGCTTGATTTTTTTGGACTGGAACACAAGTCATGGGATACCAGGGTTTTGGCAACGGATGTGTCCACCAGAGTGTTGACGCATGCCACCAAGGGCATTTACCTCAAGGAGCAGGTTGACCCCCTGCCCGCGAAGTGGAAGCAGCGGTATTTCAAGCAGATAAGTGCTGAAGAATACTCGGTGAAGGATGAGCTGAAACAGGAGGTAATTTTCCGGCAGTTTAATCTGATGAATCCATTCCCGTTCAAGAGGAAGTTTCATGTGGTCTTTCTGAGGAATGTGATGATTTATTTCCCCAGCGATGTCAAGGCGCAGTTGATCCAGAAGATTTATGATTATACGGAGCCGGGCGGCTATCTGTTTATAGGCACCACGGAGAGTCTTGACCGGCACCAGAATCCATTCCAATATGTACAGCCATCAATCTATAGAAAGCAGGGAGGCTGATATATGAGACCAATTAGAGTGTTAGTTGTAGATGACTCCTTGATGTTCCGCAATATGCTTGTGAAGGGACTGGCTTCTGACCCTAATCTTGAGGTGGTGGCTCAGGCGGGGGATGCCTATGAAGCAAGGGATGCCATTATTAAATACAAACCGGATGTAATGACGCTTGACGTGGAGCTGCCGCGGATGAGCGGTATAGAGTTTTTGAGAAGGCTGATGCCCCAGTACCCGCTTCCTGTTGTCATGATCAGTTCTCTAAACGGCAAGGTCTTTGACGCTTTGGAGGCAGGGGCGGTTGACTTTGTCAACAAACCCAGCAATATGAATCAGGCGCAGCTCAATGATTTCCTGACACAGGAGCTCGCGGCAAAGGTTAAGATTGCATCCACGGCGAAGGTTGGGAAGCTGAAGCGCGTGGAGAACGACCCCATGATGGGTCATGCCAGTGTGGTTGGCAAGGACCGGATCATTGCCATCGGCGCTTCCACGGGAGGCACAGAGGCGATTTTCGAGGTTGTGAAGAGATTTAAGCGGGATATTCCGGGGGTTGTCATTGTGCAGCACATGCCGCCCGGATTCACCAAGATGTATGCGGATCGTCTGAACAACCAGTGTGAGGTGGCGGTGAAGGAGGCACAGACCGGCGACAGGGTGCTGCCGGGACAGGTGTTGATCGCACCGGGTGATATGCAGATGCGTCTCGTCAAAGTGGGCGGGGTTTATCAGGTGGAATGCAAAGGAAATGAGAGAGTCAACGGGCATTGTCCTTCTGTGGATGTGTTGTTTAATTCCGTGGCGAAGCTGGCGGGCAAGAATGCCATTGGCGTGATCCTGACAGGTATGGGCGGAGACGGGGCCAAGGGGCTTCTGGAGATGCGCAATGCCGGCGCCCAGACCATCGGACAGGATGAGGCGTCCTGCGTGGTCTATGGGATGCCCAAGGTTGCCTTTGATATCGGGGCAGTACAGTATAAGATGGATTTAGCGGCGATAGCAGGCAAGGTATACAGCCTGTTGAGCAAATAGAAAGTGGGAAAGGAGCAAGGTGCGGATGAAAATTTTATTGGCAGAGGATGATTTCGCCAGCCGGAAGTTTATGGATAAACAGCTGTCGCGTTACGGGGAATGTGATGTGATGGTAGACGGCGAAGAAGCAGTGGATGCCTTTATGATGGCCTTGGAGGATGAACCGTACGATCTGGCATGTCTGGACGTGATGATGCCTGTTATGGATGGGTATCAGGTTCTGAAAGCGATCCGTGATATAGAGGCGCAGAAGGGCATACCCAAGAGCAAGCGTGTGAAAGTCATTATGACTACGGCGCTGAATGACGAGCGCAACGTGAAGATGGCGTTCGAGCTTGGGTGCGAAGCTTATGCGGGGAAACCTATCGATATGGAAAAGTTTGAAAAGGTGTTGAAGAAGCTGGAGCTGATTTAACCGTCAGAGAAATCCTTTAGAATGGAGGAAGTATGGCAGAAGAATTTAACACAGACAGTATGCTTTCCATGTTTTTGTACGAGAGCAACCAGGGTTTGGAAAAGCTGGAAGGCATTATTTTGGAAAAACAGGATGCAGATTGCTTTGACGATGCCGATATCAATGAAATTTTCCGTATCATGCACACCATCAAGGGTTCATCCGCTGTTTTGATGTATGAAAACATCAAGACCGCATCCCACAAGCTGGAGGATGTATTCTACTACCTGCGGGAATCCCATCCGGAAAACGTGCCTCACAAGGAGTTGGTGGAAAAGGTACTTGCCGTATCGGATTTCATCACAGGTGAGCTTGACAAAATCAAGGATGGCGACAACCCGGATGGCGATGAAAAAGAGTTGGTAGCGGATTTGGAGGAGTTTCTGGGAGAACTCAAAGGCGAGATCAAGAAGCAGGGTATCAGGCTTCCCAAAGCGAATAAGCAGGAGGAGCCGACCCAGTTCTACATTACGCCTGTGGCGGAGCCGGACAGTCATTTTTATCGGATTGTGATTCGTTATCGGAGCGATACACAGATGAGTAATATCCGCGCCTACAGCGCCACTTATGCGCTGAAGGAAGTGGCGGAGGATTTGCTCTATACGCCGGAGGACATTCTTTCCAACGAGGCAAGCCATGACAGCATTCTGGCGGAAGGCTTTCATATGCTCCTGCAGACGAAGGCTTCCAAGGAAGAGGTTATGGAGCTGATAGACAGCTCAGAGGCGGAAACGATTGATTTTGACGAGATTAACAGTACGGAGTACGGCAAGGCGCTGACAGAATTCGGACGGGAGGCACCGCCCATCGTCATTAATCTGGGTGATGAAAAGGGCGAGGCAAAGGGTGAAAAGCAGCAGGCGCCCATTGCTCCCGGCGACTATGTGGTGAAGTCCAAGGAGACAGGAAAGGGCAAGACCCTGGCGAAGAACCAGCCGAAACAGCAGGCCATCATCAGTGTGAATATTGAGAAGATGGATGCCCTCATGGACATGATTGGAGAGCTGGTGATCGCGGAGGCAACAGTGCTGCAGAACCCGGATCTGAAGGTGCCGGGGTTGGATCTCACCAATTTCCAGAAGGCGGCAGCGCAGCTGGCAAAAAACACTACAGAGCTGCAGGATGTCATCATGTCCATGCGTATGATGCCCCTTACCAGTGTGTTCCAGAAGATGCGGCGTATTGTCTTCGATGTTTCCAGAAAGCTGGGAAAGGATATTGAGTTTGAAGTGATCGGTGAGAACACGGAAGTGGATAAAAATATTATCGAACACATTTCCGACCCGCTGATGCACCTTGTGAGAAACTCTGTAGACCACGGCATCGAGGATAACCCGGATCTGCGCACGGCCAACGGAAAGTCGGCGAAGGGTAAAATTACCCTGGAGGCGAAAAACGAAGGCGGCAAGGTATATATCAGCGTCAGGGATGACGGCAAAGGACTTAATAGAGAGAAACTTTATAACAAGGCGTTTGAGAACGGACTGATTGGCGACAAGCCCATGAGCGAGTTCTCGGATAAGGATATTTTCAAGTTCATCACACTGCCTGGTTTTTCCACCAAAGAGGAGGTAACGGAATACTCTGGGCGTGGAGTGGGAATGGATGTGGTGGTAAAAAATATCCAGTCCATCGGAGGACGCCTTGAGATTGACAGCGTTGAGGGACAGGGATCAGAGATGACTTTGGTCATACCGCTGACCCTTGCGATTATCAGCGGCATTGTGATACAGGTAGGCGAGGCGCCGTTTGTGATTGAGATGGCATCCATCAAAGAGTTCATCAGTGTGACTGAGGATGCCCTCATACAGGAACCCGGAGGAGAAGAGTATATTGTCCTGCGAGGCGACTGTTTCCCCTTTATCCGTCTGGGTGAAAAATACGACCTGCCGGGAGCAAAGAGCAAGCTGGAGGAAGGAATTGTAGCTGTCGTGGAGCACGAAGGGCAACAGATATGTATCCTGATCGACAAGATACTCCAGGAACAGGAAATCGTGGTAAAGCCGATTCCTTCCTATGTTAAGAAAGTAAAGGGACTTTCGGGCTGTACCCAGCTTGGAGACGGAAGTATTGCTTTAATCCTGGATGTTGGAGGGTTGATGATAGAGGAGGAAAGGAGATAGCACATGGCGGATGAAGTAAAGGAAGAACTGCTGGAAGAAGATGCCTCAAAAGGAAAGTTTATGACGTTCCAGACAGGGAGGGAGTATTTCGGCATAAGCATCAGTTATGTAAGTGAAATCATCCAGATGCAGCCGATCACAGCGATACCCGAAGCAGAAGACTATATCAAAGGCCTGATTAATCTTCGTGGTAAGATTATTCCCGTGATTGATGTTCGTGTAAGGTTTAAGATGGATCCTATTGAATACACGGACAGAACATGTATTATTGTGATTGACGTAAAATCAACGGTGATTGGACTGATTGTGGAGAAGATAGCAGAGGTGGTCGATATTATGGAGGATGATGTTGTACCACCGCCCACGCTGGGAGGACATAAGGACAATGAGAAAAGCAAATATGTCTACGGTCTGGCGAGGACAGGAGATACCATGAAGCTGCTGTTAGATCCGGAAAAGCTGATTAAACAAGAGGACTTGGATATTCTTGAAGAGATTCAGGAAGAAGAACAATCATAAAGAAAAACAATCATAAAGAAGGAGAGTTTACCATGAAGAAGAATTTTTCAATCAATGATATGCCTGTAAAAATCAAAATCAGAATGTTCACTATCGTGATGCTGGTGTTTATGGTCATCATCGCGGGAGTGGGCCTGTTTACTGCGACCAACATCAACAAGGTTCGCAAGGACAGCTATGACAATTATGCCATGAGCCAGTATTATGTATCAAATGCTTTCACTAATTTTTCACAGATGGAGACCTACCTCAGAAATATCCTGTTCTATTACTATAATGACGCAGCGGGGGCGTCAAAACAGACTACCCTGATCGAACAGAATTACAACGAGATGGTAGAGAATTTTGCTATGTTTGAGGCGAATCTGCCTGAGTTGGCTCCCGACATTAAGACCCAGTATGATAAGGTGAAGAATGCGGCGGATAAGTGGAAGTCTTCCATGGAAGACGAGATTCGGAAAGCAATGGGCGGCAACCAGCAGGGCGCAATCACGGAACTGCTAAATAACGGCAAGGCGTTGGCAGACACTGCAGAGGCGGAGACGGTTACGCTGATTAATATGCTGGCTGAGGATGCCAATGAGCATGATCAGGAAGTACACAACCAAATGATTGCGCTGATTGCTGTAATGTGTGCAGTTGCGCTGATCGCAATTTTCATCGGATTTGCATATGCGGCTGTGATGACACGTGCCATCACTCTTCCTATCGAGAAACTGACCGTTGCAGCCAAGAAGCTGGAGAACGGTGATATAGACGTAGACTGTCAGAAGATTAACAATGATGACTTGGGCGACTTGATGGATGCGTTTGCACAAATGGCAAACGGTATTAAGGATCAGGTAAGAGTGGCTGACGTAGTGGCAAAGGGAGATTACACTGTAGACGTAAAGCTTCGCAGCGACAGGGATGTCCTTGGCAAAGCGCTGCAGAAGCTGGTGCATGACGAGAACAGAACCTTGAGCAACATTAAAGAGGCCGGCGCTCAGATTACCGTAGGTTCCGAGCAGGTGGCAAATGCCAGCCAGGCTCTGGCGCAGGGTTCTACCGAGCAGGCAAGCGCAATTCAGCAGGTAACTGCTTCTATGGACGAGGTGACACAGCGCACCAAGGAGAACGCTACCGAGGCGGGTCAGGCAAGCAACTTGGTACACAATATCAAGAATATGGCAGCGGAAGGCAACGAGCAGATGAAGTCCATGATCCAGGCTATGGACAGCATCAACGAGTCCTCCGAGACGATTTCCAAGATTATCAAGACAATTGATGATATTTCCTTCCAGACCAATATCCTGGCTCTGAATGCTGCAGTTGAGGCTGCAAGAGCAGGCGTGCATGGCAAGGGCTTTGCAGTGGTGGCAGAAGAAGTCAGAAATCTGGCTGCCAAGAGTGCATCCGCTGCAGGTGAAACTGCTGAGATGATTGAGGATTCCATCCGCAAGGTGGCTACCGGTACCAAGATCGCAGAAGAAACTGCTAAGTCTCTGGATGCAATCGTGAAGTCCATTGATGAGATTGTGGTGCTGATCAGCAATATCACAGCTTCCTCCAATGAGCAGGCGACAGCAATTTCCCAGATTGACCAGGCAATCTCCCAGGTATCCACAGTGGTACAGACCAATGCTGCTACCAGCGAGCAGTGTGCGGCAGCCAGCGAGGAGCTTTCCAACCAGGCGGTTACCCTTAGAAACCTTATCGGTCAGTATAAGCTGCTCACAAACGGTCAGGGCGGAGGATTTTCTTCTGACAGCTTTGGTATGTCCTCCTACAGCAGTGAGCCGGTGATTTCTTTAGAAGGCGACTTTAGCAAATATTAAATTGAGTGGCGCGGGATGGCGTCAGATATCAATAGATAGATATGCATCTATCTACACCTATACCATTAAAAGGGACAGTTTAGCATAGCTGTCCCTTTTGAAGTTGTGCCCGAGGTGAGTGGGGCATTTGATTGACAGCAGATAGAGCCTATGTTACACTGTGAATACAGATATATGTACTTAAAGTAGTACAATTTAGCAAAGACCATTGATATCAATCTCATGATGCAGACGATTGGGAAATTTGTAGGAGCAGGGATGAGAAAGACAGAAAAGAAGACGACAATCAGAATATTTACCACGGGAGTCTTGATACTTGCGATTATATTTGTGTTTGGCGGGTATATGCAGAGGAATTCCCAGCGTATAGCGCAGCAGAATGCAAGCTATATACAGAGCTCTACCATTGAAACGGCGGGATGGATTGCGGATATTCTGGACAATGCCCGCAGCAGTATCAACAATATGGCAGGATTGTATGGGCAGACATTGACTAGCAGAGAGGTTAATACCGAGGATTTGAAGCAAATGGCGGATAGATCGCTGTTTGACTATGTGGAATTCATCAATGCGGATGGAATAGATATCAATGTGCAGGGAATTCGCGCAGATGTCTCTGACAGAACCTATTTTATTAAGGGAATGCAGGGGGAGAGTGGTATGGATGGCGCATACGTCTCCAGGATCACGAATGAGAGGGATGTGATTTTCTATGCGCCTGTCAGATATCAGGGTGAGATTATCGGTGTGCTGACAGGGCATTACCGGGAGGAGCGCATGCGCGGGATCCTGAACACCGAGCTGTTTGGGGAACAGGCGCCTACTTTATTGTGCCTTGATGATGGTACGATTGTCGCTGGAATCGGTATGGATGCCCAGGGCGACAATGCCATGGATTATATAGGGAATGGGGTGACACCCCAGGAGGCAGAAGGCATTCGGAAGGCTCTGGCGGAGGAGGAGCAGTTTGCATTTTCCTACGACGGACCAGAGGGCGGTACATTGGCATATATTGCTTCGCTTCCCGGAAACCAGTGGACAATCATACAGTTTTTTCCGGTAGGTGCACTGGAGCGAATGCAGAGGAGGGCAAACGAGGCGGGCATGATCCTGCAGGTAGAGCTGATTGTCTTTTTCGCTGCCTATATGGTGTTTTTGCTGGTGCAGGAGTATCATCAGAAACGGAAGTTGTCCGAGGGAAAGCGGGAGGCGGAGAATATTGTCAAGGCGGTCAACAGCCTCTTTTCCTATTTCGTTGTTGTGAATCTGGAAGAGGATAGCTATCAATATATGGGGGATCATTCCCAGGGTGTGGACGGGATTGCCGATGAGGGAAAATACACCGATTTTCTGGAATTTTTGGCGGACAAATTCGTGCCGGAATACGATATGGTGCCTATGACGACAGTTCTGTCTAAAGAGTATATCAGGGAGAATTTTCCGGCAACGGTTCCCTTTGAGAGGTACGAGTATCAGATTTTGAAGGGGCAGGAAAAAATGTGGGAGAGCATGGCGCTCATTGTGATCGAGCGAAAGGAAGGCCAACCCACCGCTGTCCTGTTGGCGATACAGGAGATCACGGGAACGAAGCAGAAGGAGCTGCGCACCCAGCAGGCACTGAAAGAGGCGTATCAGGCGGCGGAGGCGGCCAATCATGCCAAGAGTGAATTTCTGTCCCGCATGTCCCATGATATCCGCACACCCATGAATGCGATCATGGGCATGACAACCATAGCCGCCATGCATATGGATGACAGGGCGAGATTGGAGGACTGCCTTGGCAAAATTACGATTTCAAGCAAACATCTTCTTGGGTTGATCAACGAGGTGTTGGATATGTCCAAGATCGAAAGCGGTAAGTTGGAGCTGATGGCTGGGGAGTTTGACCTGTCAAAGACGGTAAATGAGCTGTTGGGAATCTTTCATCCGCAGATGGAACTCAAGCGGCAGAAGCTCTCTGTCACGCTGAGCGGGGTGACTCACGAGAGGGTGATCGGAGATGCCCAGAGGCTCTCACAGGTGCTGATAAATATCATGGGAAATGCCATGAAGTTTACGCCCGAGGGCGGAAGCATCTCATTACATATCACTGAGCTTCCCTCTGACATTCCAGGGAGCGGATGCTACGAGTTTATCGTCACCGACACCGGAATTGGGATGGATGAGGAATTTGCAGCAAAGATGTTTGAGCCGTTTTCGAGGGCGAATGATTCCAGAACGGGCAAGATTGAGGGAACCGGTCTGGGAATGTCAATTGCTAAAAGTATCGTCACCATGATGGATGGAGATATTCAGGTAAAGAGTCGGAAGGGAGAGGGAACCCAGATCAAGACAACGGTGCTTTTGCCGTTTGTGATGGATGCGGAGGAGGAGTTGAATCAACTTGTGGGGAGTCGTGTCATGGTGGTGGATGCCGATCAGGCTGCCTGTGAAAACGCATGTGATTTGCTCAATTCCATTCAGATGCCCGCTGTCTGGTTTACAGACGGAGACTTGGCGGTCAGTGAGTTGGTCAGAGACTATCAGGAGGGCGGAAGCTATGCGGCTGTTATTCTGGACTGGAAGATGCCGGGCAAGGATGGCGTGCAGGTGGCAAGGGAGATTCGGGAAAAGATAGGAGAGAATATTCCCTTCATTATCCTCTCGGCGTATGATTGGTCTGCGATTGAGCAGGAAGCGCTGACTGCGGGTGTCGATGAATTTATCGAGAAGCCGCTGTTCAAATCCAGGTTAATCTATGTGATGAAAAAGGTTCTTTTGGGACAGGCGGATGTCGAGAGCGAGCTGGATAACATTCTGGTGCAGGAGAAGCGTTTTGTGGGCAAGAGAATCCTGCTTGTTGAGGACAATGAGCTGAATATTGAGATAGCTGATGAACTTCTCACGATGGCCGGATTTATGGTGGATAAGGCTGTCAACGGACAGGAGGCAGTGGAGCGGCTTATGGGGACAGAGCCCGGAACCTATCAGCTTGTGTTGATGGATATTCAGATGCCGGTGATGAACGGGTATGATGCTGCAAAGGCTGTGAGACAGTCAGAGCGTGAGGATCTGCAGATGCTTCCCATTATTGCAATGACGGCGGATGCATTTTCAGAGGATATCAAGAAGGCACAAAATGCGGGAATGAACGGGCATATCGCCAAACCGATCAATATTGACAAGCTGATGGAGACCCTGAAAGATTGGATTAACTAAAAGGGGATGTCGCACGAAGTGCGACATCCCTTTTGTGTTTAACTAATTGTTGTTTACGAGGCTAGACTATTCATCCATATCAAGTACCAGATGCTGGGGAAGTCCATCTACGATGAACGGCTGGTAGTCTCCCTGAATCAGGGGCTCAATGTAGTCGATAAATTCCTGAGTGATATAGTTGCCCTCCTCGTTTACCCACTCTCTAGGCACTAACTTCTCATTGTTGGCAATACGGTGTACATCATAGATGCCTGCGGAACTCATATAAGGATCGTCCGCAATACGGTCGATGACAACCATTTTGCCGGAATCGCCTTCGTCAGCGGCCTTTACAGCGGCACCGCCCACCATGAACGCCTCGTCAATATCTACGCGGGATGCCATGTGGGATGCGCTTCTCTGCAGGGTGGAGAACTCAATGCTTCTGGTCTTGCAGCCAAGCTCCGCACCGAGGAAGCTTGCCAGATATGCCGCAGTTCCCTGCAGCTGTTTGTGACCGAAAGCGTCCACATAATCAGCACCGCCGGACAACTCACATACATAGCGTCCGTCCGCCAGCTTAATGCCCTCGGAGACAACGACGACAACGGAATCCTTTTTCTCCAAAAGGGTTTTTACTTTCTTTAAGAATGTATCCACGTCAAAGACAAGCTCTGGAAGATAAATCAAGTCAGGCCCTTCGCACTCTTCTGTCTTGGCAAGGGCGGTAGCCCCGGTCAGCCAGCCGGCGTTGCGGCCCATAATCTCCAGGATAGTGATGTTTTTCTTGTTGTAGGTAAGCCCCAGAGCGTCACGGATGACTTCCTTGGTGGACGCTGCGATATATTTGGCAGCGCTGCCAAAACCGGGGGTGTGGTCGGTCAGAGCGAGGTCATTGTCGATCGTCTTGGGAACACCCAAAAACTTCTGAGTGTGTCCTTTTACAATAGCGTAATCGGACAGCTTCTTGATCGTGTCCATGGAATCGTTACCGCCAATGTAGATAAATGCCTCAATCTGCAGCTTTTCCAGAATCTGAAAGATTTTCTCATAAATATCGGGATCTTCATGAATCTCAGGAAGCTTATATCTGCAGGAACCTAAGAATGCGGACGGAGTTCTCTTCAATAACTCAATATCCATATCAGAGTGAATCTGCGTGGAAAGATCCACATACCGCTCGTCAAGGAATCCCTGAATCCCGTGGAGCATCCCATATACAGTGTCAAATCCGCGCTCTTTTGCGGTTCTGTACACACCGGCCAGGCTGGAATTGATTACAGAGGTAGGACCGCCTGACTGTCCTACGATAAGATTGCGCTGTTTCGTTTTTGAAGTACTGCTTTTTTTGGCCATACTGGCATTACCTCCCTTAAAATTAACTCATTACTTCTATCTTACAAGGGAAATGCTTATCTTGCAAGAAAAATATGTGGGATAAAATGAAAAATTTTATTCCATTTCTTTAATTATAATGGTACTATTGCATAAAATGATACATAAAATGACACGAAAAAATAAGGAGGCATGTGTATGTGTACAGCGATTGCTTTTGAAAATAAGGATTTTTACTTTGGAAGGAATCTTGATTTGGAGTATTCGTATTGTGAGGAGATTACCGTGACGCCGCGAAACTTCCCCTTCCGGTTTCGCAGGATGGGGGAGATTGCCAGGCATTATGCCATGATTGGTGTGGCGTACAATCAGGAGAATTATCCTCTTTACTACGAGGCGACCAACGAGGCAGGACTTTCCATGGCAGGGCTTAATTTCCCAGGCAATGCAGATTATAAGCCGATAGCGGAGGGAAAGGACAATGTGGCGCCTTTTGAGTTCATACCGTGGATACTGTGTGATTGCGCGACGATTGCTCAGGCGAGGGAGAAGCTTGGACGCTTGAATCTGGCGGACATTTGCTTTAATGACCAATTGCCGGCATCTCCCCTGCATTGGATCATCTCGGGCAGGGAGGGCTCTTTGACGGTGGAATCCGTAAAAGAAGGGCTAAAGGTTTATGACAATCCCGTGGGCGTGCTTACCAACAATCCGGAGTTTACGTACCATATGACCAATCTGGACAATTATATGAGTCTGTCTGCTGAGCCTCCGGTGAACCATTTTTGCGGTAAGCTCAAGCTGGAGCCATATTCCCGTGGTATGGGCGCTATGGGGCTGCCTGGGGACTTGTCCTCCGCTTCCCGCTTTGTGAAGGCGGCTTTCACAAAATTGAATTCCTGCTGCGGACCGTCGGAGTCGGAGAGTATCAGCCAGTTTTTCCATATCCTTGGAAGCGTGGCACAGCAGCGCGGGTGTGTCCATATGGGGGATGGAAAATACGAGATCACAGAGTATTCCACATGCTGCAACGTGGATCAGGGGATTTTCTACTACACGACCTATGAAAACAGCCAGATTACCGCCGTGGATATGAACCGGGAGAATCTGGACGGGTGCGGGCTGATTGCTTATCCCTTGCTTAAGGGGCAGAGGATTCTAATGCAGAACTGACATGGAATTGAAGGGGCATGAAACTTTTCTGTACTTTTCCAAAGAAATATGTTACAATGGTTATATTCGTGGCGGAGGGCGGTCATAGGGACATTCATCCGACATGAGATTACTGAGGAAATTTGTTATTGCAGGAAGATTTCCGGAAAGGGTGCGGACAAGTGGTCAAAAGAAAATATGTTCCCATACGGATAGCTCAGCCGGGCATGATAATCGATCAGGCAATCATTGACCGCGCAGGTCGTGTATTGATTGCCCGCCGCACACCGTTGGAGGATTTCCATATTGATGCGCTGAAGAAAATGGGTGTGGGCGGCGTCTATATCAGAGAGGGCGAGGAGGACGAGGTGAAGGAGAATCCTGACCAGCCCGTCAAAGTGCCCGAAGCAGTCCAGAAGAAATATGATAAGATTAAGGTGGAGGATCCGGCAAAGGTCAAGATTTCTGAGAGTGTCAGGAACCGTGTTGCCCAAGGCATCCAATATCTCTATCAGGACACTCAGTCTCCTGACTTTACCAATGCGTCCCGCAGCATCACGGACGATTTGATGAAGGCGATCTCGGACAACGAGGCGGTGGCGGTGGATATCAGCGCCCTGAAGGTCAGCGACGAGTATACCTTCAAGCACAGCGTGGATGTGGCGACCATGTCCATGGTTGTCGCGCGCAAGTACGGTTTGACGGATAAGCAGGTGTATGATATAGGCATCACCGGATTGTTGCATGATATCGGGAAGTCGAAGATTCCCAACGAGGTGTTGAATAAGGCAGGAAAGCTGACAGACGAGGAGTTTGAGATCATGAGACAGCATTCCGTGTTCGGTTACCGTATCCTGGAGGACAAAGAGGATATTTCCCAGGAGATTAAGCTGGGCGTGCTCCAACATCATGAAAAGACCAACGGCAGAGGCTATCCTATGAAGGTGGAGGGAGATAAGATCACCCTCTTTGCAAGGATTATCTCCGTTTCGGACATCTATGACGCGTTGGTGACAGAGCGTCCATATAAGAAGCCCTTCTCCCCCAGAGATGCCGTGGAGATGATCATGTCTATGACGGGAGAGTTGGATCTCAAGGTGATGCAATGCTTTATGGAGAGCGTGATCCTCTATCCTGTGGGGACGGACGTGGCGCTGAGCAATGGCGAGACGGCCCGCGTGGTGGAGAATGCGAGTCATACGGTTCTTCGGCCCAAGGTCATGGGGCTGAGTACCGGAAAGGTGTACGATCTTGCCAATGACGTCAATTGTGCAAATATTATTATATTATAGTTAAGAATATTATTGAGCAAGAGGGGCTGCCGCTTCACGATTTTTCATCGTTAAAGCGACGGCCCCTTGTTGTAGGCCTTCATAGGAAGAATCAAGGAATATGTCTGTCCTCATACACCTGTAGAAATTTGTCGCATATATTGTAATAAACAGGTATTTTGTCGGAGGACAGATTATGGGATTTAAATATATTGTGTTGATTCTGTTGGGCATCCTGCTTCTTTTCGTGTTAATCCCATTGCTCCTGTTACTTGTGCGCAGGAAAAGGAGTAAAAGAAAAATTTGCGGGATGACCATGCAGGAGAAGGTTTGTAAGTTAAATGAACTGGCAGAACCCTTCGGGTTCATGTATATGCCGGAGCAGGATATTTTTATCAGCTGCAGGGATGCATGGCAGCGGGAGATGGGATACGAGACCTTGTTCGATCGGGCGGCGGTTGCGGCGCATATCGTGATTGACGCCCGCCCCGTGTACTTTGATTATGAGGGGAGGACTTGGCTGATTGAATTCTGGAAAGGTCAGTACGGGATAAACACGGGCGGCGAGGTAGGAGTCTATCATGCGGACACACTGGTCGCACCAGAAAAATACGAGGTGACTCATTTTGAGGCGGTAGATGATTTTGAGATGCCTTATATCAGGTGTCGACTGACGCGGGGGAGGGAGCTTCTCTATGAATATGGAGATAAACATTGGTGGCTGACCGGATTTCGCGTGGGGATGTTTTCAAAGCCGAAGGACTTGACTCTCTATACCGCGATCAACTTTCCGTGTAGGGAAATGGCGGAGGCTTTTCTGAAGGGTTTGCAAAGGAGTGGGATGTATTGCCACTCTTATAGGATCTGCGGCAACAAGGTATGTGTGGATATGGTGAGGGGCGTGAAGGTCTCATGGTTTGAACGGATATGCAGGGTATGGGCACAGTGCTGTAACCGGCTCTCAGCAACGGCATACTGTATCATAACAAAACCTTTTCAAGACACGGCGGACAGGATGCTGTTCTTGTATTATCAGCTTCCATGGTGCTTTAGGAAAATGCTTTCCGCCAATAGAAAACGTTATCGCAGGTGCAGGAGGAAGAGATGTGGGATGTCATGAAAGAATTGACCGCGCGCTTGCTGGGGCGGTGCGGATACCGTTGAGCCATTGCAGCCGATATGTCCTGTTTAGTGATTGTCATCGCGGTCAGGGGACGTCAAATGATAATTTCCTCAAAAACCAACATTTATATAAGGCTGCTTTGGATTACTATCTGAGGAATTGTTTCTTTTATTTGGAGCTGGGGGACGGAGAGGAATTGTGGGAAAACCGCCGTGTCAGGCGGATTGAGAACTACTATGAAGAGGTTTATGGGCTGTTGTCCCGCTTTGAGATGCAAAGGCGATATATCAGGATCTATGGCAATCATGATATGGAACTGAGAGATGAGCTGCCGGAGGCAGTGATATTGAACAACAGAGAGGGAGGAAGGGATGTCTGCATGATACACGGGCATCAGGCGGATTACTTCAATTCCGTGTGTTGGCGCCTGTCGCGATTCCTGGTTCGCTACTTTTGGAAGCCGCTGGAGGGATTCGGGGTCAATGACCCGACCAGTGCGGCGAGGAACAATAAGAAGACAAAAAAGTATGAGAGGTGTATGGCCTCATGGACTGTAAAGAACGATGCCTATCTGGTGGCAGGTCATTCTCACCGCCCAAGGCTTCCGCAGCCAGGGGATCGGTATCTGAATGCCGGAAGCTGTGTGCATCCGGGCGGAATCACCTGCATTGAGATAGAGAATATGAATTTTACACTGGTAAGATGGGCGGTCCAGACGAGACATGATATGCTCCTGTATGTGGAGAGAGAGGTGCTTGCGGGACCGGTGGCAATTGAATAGGGTCAAGTGATTCCAGAGCGGACGGTGATACCGTTTACTTCGATGTTGCCGTCCAGCTCGATGACCAGACATTCTCTGCCGTCAATCTTGCGAGTGCCGATTAAATCTGTGCGGTCGGGGCTTACCTTGATGACCACGTCCGGCGTTTTCACGTCAAAGGAGCGGGCGTTGAACACATTGGTGGCATAGAGGGCGGTATCCTCCCCCGCTGCCTCGTAGATCCGGTCAAACTCCGCCAGCTTCTCGTTGGCGACACCGCTGCCGGCAAGCAGGGTTTTCACCTCGTTTTTGTCCAGAACAAGGGGGGCGGGTTCCTCCTTGTGCTCCTCCACCATCTCCTGAAGTTTCTCGTGTATATTTTTCACCATTTCCAGCTCGCAGGTCTCGCCCAAGGTCTCTTCGATCAGTGTTTGAAAGGTCTCTTTCTGAGCGCCGGCGGACATGGGGGTCGGACAGCCCAAAAGCTGTTCCATGAAGTTTTCTTTTAACTCTTCGGCATCCTTGGAATAGTACAGGGCGCTGTGGATATCCGCGCCGCGGTCGTTAAAGGCGGGAAAGAGGAATCCGGTTTCCGGCATCCCCACCACCCAGTCCCGCACACGGTTCTGAAAGACATTCTCCTCAGCGTTGTAGGAGAGCCCTGGCTTGGACAAGTCAACGGGGCAGATGCAGCAGAGTATGTATTCGTAGACTTCGTCAGAGGCGTCCTCCATATCCAGTCCGTCCAAGGTCTTGCCGGGAACGTCATAGACATCATGCACCAGCAGAATCAGATAATTGCCCACGTACTCATAGGTCTCAATGATTTTGTCATAGAGAGCCTCTAAGAGAACCTCGTCCTTTAATTTGCTGTCCCGCAGGCGGAGCATGAATTCCTGGGTGCCGCCGCTTGCCTCGGATTGCAGAGGAAACTCAAGGTTTAACAGGTTCTTGCCTAAGGTTCCAGTGAGACATTTGCGAAAAATCTCGAAATATTTGAACATCTCCTCCTCGGGCAGAGCGAGGAATGCCTGCCGGAAGTCTGTTTTTTTATTTTTTTCGCCATCCACGTAGCAGCCGCAGATGCGTGTGATGGAGCAGTTCTTGATGGTAAAAAGCTTTTTCAGTTCATTGATTTCCTGTTTTGTCATATTGTCTTTTCCTTCCGGTATTGCTTGTGATTATTGATAGTATACACCAAATTTTTCTTCTGGGCAATGATGAGATTTTCTGTAGAGAAAGAGAAAATGCTGTGTAAATCAGGGGAATGGTGTGAGAAAAATGTGGAATGCGGGCGGAACATGCGATGGGTTGGAGTTGATGTCAGAAAGCATCTCATTTTATAATGGGATGGAACAAATTATTGTTTTAATTTCAGACCGGAGGTAGTTTTATGGAACAGTTGAATATCACTACTGCAAAGGATAATGAAAAAGTATACAAAATTCTGGATAATCTGATGAACGCCAACAAGGAGTTTCAAATTATGATCACCGTGCCCTCAAACAGAAGCGGTAAGAGCGGCGCATCAGGTGAAACCGTGGCGGCGGAGATACCGAAGAAGGCAGTAGTGCGCGATCTGGAGCAGGATGTGACAGATATGATACATGAGATTGGCGTGCCGGCACATATCAAAGGTTATCAGTACCTTCGGGAGGCAATCATGATGTCCGTGGAGGATCCTACCATGATCAGCTCTATCACGAAGATTTTGTATCCCACCATAGCAAAGCGTTTTCAGACCACACCCAGCCGTGTGGAGCGGGCGATCAGACATGCAATTGAGGTCGCGTGGAGCAGGGGGCGCATGGAGACTTTGGACGCGCTCTTTGGATACACGGTGGACACAGGCAAGGGAAAACCCACCAACTCGGAGTTTATTGCGTTGATTGCGGATCGTATCAGGCTTTCTTACAGAGATTAAAAAAAACTCTTTTCCAGTATGGGAAAATAGTGTATAATCTAATTATCATACGCGGGAGGGGTTTCAAATGAAGAAAATTTTATTTGTGGCATCAGAGGGTGTTCCTTTTATCAAGACGGGCGGTCTTGCAGATGTGGTGGGTTCTCTGCCCAAGTGTATCGACAAAAGGTATTTTGACGTGAGGGTGTTCCTGCCGAACTATTCTTGTATGAAGCAGGAGATGAAGGATAAGCTTCAATACATTACGCATTTCTATATGGACTACAATTGGCAGAATGTGTACGTGGGCATTATGCAGGCAGAGGTGGACGGTGTTCTGTACTATTTTATTGATAATGAGAACTATTTTAGTGGATTCAAGCCTTACGGGGATGATCCCAGATGGGAGATCGAGAAGTACGCGTTTTTCTGTAAAGCGGTGCTGTCGGCGCTTCCCTTAGTGGATTTCAAACCGGATGTGATACATTGCCATGACTGGCAGACGGGTCTGATTCCCGTGTATTTGAAGGAGCGGTTCCATGAAGGGGAATTTTTCAGGGGAATCAAGTCTGTCATCACGATTCACAATCTGAAATTCCAAGGGAAGTGGGATCCCAAGACCGTGAGAAATATCACAGGGCTTCCCCAGCATTATTTTACGCCGGACAAATTGGAGGCGTATAAGGATGCCAATTTGTTAAAGGGCGGTATTGTGTTTGCGGATGCGGTGACGACAGTGAGCGATACCTATGCCGAGGAGATTAAGACTACATTTTACGGAGAGGGATTGGACGGGTTGCTTCGCGCCCGGAGCAAGGATTTGAGGGGGATTATCAACGGCATTGATTACGGTGAGTTTGACCCCGCGACGGACAAATATATTGTAAAGCAGTATGACGCTGTGAATTTCCGCAAGGAGAAAGTGAAGAACAAGCGTGCCCTGCAGGAAGAGCTTGGACTGATGCAGGATGACCGTAAGATGATGATTGGGTTGGTGTCCCGTCTGACGGATCAGAAGGGATTGGATCTGATCGCCTATGTGATGGATGAACTTTGTCAGGATGATGTTCAGCTGGTGGTGCTTGGCACCGGCGAGGAGCGTTATGAGAATATGTTCCGTCATTTTGATTGGAAGTATGGCAACAAGGTGTCCGCCAACATCTATTATTCGGATGCTTTGTCTCACAAGATATATGCTTCCTGTGACGCATTCCTGATGCCGTCTCTGTTTGAGCCCTGTGGTCTGAGTCAGCTGATGGCTCTGCGGTATGGCACGGTGCCTATCGTGAGGGAGACAGGGGGACTTAAGGATACCGTGCAGCCTTACAATGAATATGACGGGACGGGGACAGGATTCTCCTTTATAAATTATAATGCCCATGAGATGCTGAATACGATTCGTTATGCCGAGCGTATCTACTACGATAGAAAGCGCGAGTGGAACAAGATTGTTGACCGCGCTATGGCGGCGGATTTTTCATGGGGAGTGTCAGCCAGCAAATATCAGGAGATGTACGATTGGTTAATCGGGTACTAAGGGAAAATGTCAGATAGCAGGAAAGACAATGGATTTGTCCTGCAGGCAGGGATTCTTGCTGTGGCAGGTATTATAAGCAGAATTATAGGGCTCCTATATAGGAGCCCTTTAACTGCTGTCGTGGGAACCCTTGGCATGGGGTATTATCAAAAGGCGTATAATTATTACACCATTGTTCTTTTGATATCTTCCTACAGTATCCCCTCCGCAATTTCGAAGGTGATAGCCCAGAAGCTCGCGGTGAAGGAGTACCGCAACGCCCATAGGATTTTTTTGTGTGCCTTGGGATATGTGTTGGTGGTGGGAGGCGTCGCGAGTATGGTGCTGTTCTTCGGAGCGGGATTTTTTCTGGACAGTGAGACCGTGCCAGTACTTAGAACCTTTGCACCTACCATCTTTATCTATGGGATTCTCGGTGTATTAAGAGGATATTTTCAGGCGCACAGGAGTATGGTGCAGACTTCCGTGTCCCAGATCTTGGAGCAGATCGTCAATGCAGCGGTGAGTGTCGGGGCAGCATGGCTGCTGATTCAGCATTTTATGGGGACTTTGGAGATGCCGGCTGGCGAGACGGAGCGGGTGAGCAGAGCCACCTATGGCGCGATCGGGAGCGCTCTGGGAACGGGAGCCGGGGTGGCTGTGGCGATGGTGTTTATGCTGGGTATTTATGCCCTGAACCGCCGGATGATTCATCGGAGAATTCAACATGACAAGCATACAAATATGGAATCTTATGGGGAGATTGTCAAGACGATCACTATGGTGGTGACCCCTTTTATATTGAGCACCGCGGTCTATAATCTGAGTGACGTCATCAATTCCACGCTCTATACCGAGGTTCTTCCAGATTTAAAAGAGGTTGACAGTATCTTTTATGTGGATAATTATGGAGTGTTCTCAAGTCTTGCGCAGACCATATCCAAGATTCCCATCGCCTTTGCAACTGCTATGGCGGCGGCGATGATTCCCACGGTAACAGCCTCTATCGCCGCCAGGCGGTTCGATGAGACGAAAACCAAAATCGGTGTGGCGGTGAAGAGTACCATGGTGATCTCTATTCCCTCGGCGGTGGGTCTTTTCGTGTTGGCAAAGCCTGTGACAGCGCTGCTTTTCCCGTCCCAGTCGGATGAGACATTGACGTATGCGGGAATGCTCTTAATGTCCTTGGCGCTGTCGGTGGTATTCTATGCGTTGTCCACGCTCAACAGCAATGTGCTGCAGGGGTTGGGCAGGGTGAACGTGCCCATTGTGAATGCGGCGATTGCGTTGGCGGTGCAGACGGTGACCGTGTTCGTTCTGCTTCAGTATACAGCGCTGGATCTATATAGTCTGGCCATCGCAAACACCGTGTATTCCGGAATGATGTGTATTATGAATCAATGGGCGGTGCGTAGAGCGGTGGGCTATAGACAGGAGTTGGTGAAGAGCTTTGGAATTCCTTTCCTGGCTTCGGCATTCATGGGATTGGCTGCATGGGCGGTGTACGAAGGGGTCTATTTGATGACCAAGTCCATGCGTGTGGCGGTGCTGCCTGCAATCGCGGTGGCGGTAGCGGTATATTTCGTGATGATGCTGGCGCTTCGGGGGCTTACAGAGGAGGAACTTCGGGGATTCCCCAAGGGATATTTGCTGGTTAAGATGGCGAAGAAGTGCAGGCTGCTTAGTTGATATGTTGGAATTGTAGATGATAAATATGCCGATATAGCTGATAATAGTTTGATTTTTAAAAAGGTTAGTTCACCACCTGCATCAACGAGCGGTGAACTAACCTTTTCTTTAGTTTAAATCACTTTGAATCTTGCAATTTCCTTTTTCAACGCATTCGACACATCATCATTCACAGAGGTATAGTCCTGTATCTGGGACATATTGGAGGCCAAGCCGCTAATGGTATCGGAAAGCTGTGCGGTTCGGCTGCTCTGTTCCTCGATCACGCTGGAAATCTTGTTGAGGCTGATATCCACCTCCCGCGCCGAATTTGCCAAAAAGATGGATTTATTATTGAAATTGGTCATCATTTCTTCCATGGTGTCCGCATCCTTAAAATAATCCTTGGAACTGTCAACAAATTGGTCATAATCATTTAAAACTTCATTGATGACATAGTCAAGCAATTTCTCTGAGGCGGCAGCTAAACTCTCCACGGAAGCGGTCACTTCGTTGCTGATTTGCTGGATGCTGTTGGCGGTGTTCCGGCTGTTTTCCGCGAGCGCCCTGATCTCGTCTGCAACGACAGCAAAACCTTTGCCCGCCTCACCTGCTCTTGCCGCCTCGATAGAAGCGTTTAACGCAAGAAGATTTGTTTGACTTGCGATAGAGAGGATTTCCCCTGTCAGGTCAGCAATGGCATTGACAGTCTTACTGTCTCTGACGGAGGATTTTAAATCTGCCTCCAATGTGGTGGTAATGTTTTGTGCCTTCTCTTTGCTGGAACCGGCTATGTCCCTGATGTGATCCGCCCTGGCCTTCATCTGGGTGGTATAGTCCTTGCCGGAGATCGCTTCTGCTGAGATATCTTTGCTGTTTTGATTCAATACCCGCATATCGGAAGCAATATTCGTAATCCGATTGGCAATTTCCTGCATCTCCACACACAGGTTCTGTGTTTCGGCGGAAACTTTTCCCGTGTCGCTTGTGGATTCTGAGACGCTGCTAAGTATGCTTTGCGCGGAATCATCCAGAGAGACGGAATGATTCTTGATATGTCGCATGGTTTCCTGAAGCTTTTCCAAAAAAAGATTAATGGCAAAGGCAAGTTTCCCAATCTCGTCAACCTTGTTGGTGGATATCCGATCGCCCAAATCTCCCTCGCCGCTCTTTAGTTTTGTGATCAAAACATCAAGCTGGTGATTAATTTTGTGTAGTGGATATACAATGCACAAATAGGAAATGATAATGGTGACAATGACCATTAAAAGCTGTAATGCCGATATGATTCCATTGGCGGAAAGTCCTGATGTAATCTCATCTGACATGCTCAGCATTGTGGCTGCCGCCGCCGTGTCCGCTGTTGTCGCCGCTGTTTGCAGTTCACTTCTGATTCGCTGAAGCCTGGATGTGCTGCTGACATTTACGGCAATGGTCAAAATAAAGATAATGATTAATGGCAGCATAAGCTTTGATGTGATGTGTTTACGCATAAAAACCCCCTTGCTATAAATCTTTTTCTTGATTGCCGCAGCTGGGCTGTTCCCCGCTGGCGACAAGAATATTATAGCACATTATACCGCCATATTGTAGTATGTTTTAAAGAATTTGAAGATTTTTAGTAGAATTAAGGTTACTTTTTACGGTGTAACAAATTTAAGCCTCCACCAGATGTATCCCCTCGATATCCCCAGACGCCATCATTGAAAAATTCGTGTAATAGACCACAAATCCGGGTTTGGCGCCGCTTGGCTTTTTCACGTGCTTTTTCTGGATATAGTCGATCTCCACTTTGTCTGCGCCGCGCCCCTTGGAATAGTAGGCGGCGAGTTTTGCGGCCTCCTCAAAGGTGCGGTCGGGAAGTTCTTCTATGCCCTCCGATTTTACGACCACATGGGAGCCGGGCATGCCCTTGGCATGGAACCACCAGTCGTTTCCGGTGGCAAATTGGAAGGTCAGCTCGTCGTTCTGGTAATTATTTTTGCCCACATACATATGAAAACCGTCGCTGCTAAGGTAATGGAAGGGCTTGCTGGTAATCTTGGCTTTCTTGGGGGCACCCTTTTTGCCGCTTCCCTGTCGGCCCAAATCCCTGCGACGGATATAGCCACTCTCTATCAGTTCCTCCTTGATTTCCACCAAATCCTCCTCCAACATGGCAATATCCAAGGCGGCGTTGATGGACTCTAAGTGGTCAATCTCCGCCTTTACCTCCTCCGTCAGTGCGGAGAGGGCTTCATAGGTGCGCTTTAATTTATTGTATTTCTCAAAATACCGTTTGGCATTGTCTGTGGCGGAGAGTGTCTCGTCTAAGGGAATCGTGACAGGTTCGTTGGTGTAATAATTTACAACTTCGATAGATTTGTCCCCAGGGTTCGCACTGTATCCGTAAGTGTTTAACAGTTCCCCGTAAATGCGGTATTTTTCCCTCTTTTCCGTGTCCTTCATCTGATGGAGCTGCAAATCGTATTTCTTGACATCACGCTCCAGAGCAGTCTGTACGATACGGCGAAGGTCTGCGGATTTCTGGCGGATGCGGGTGAGAGCGTTTTTCTCCGCATAATAAGTCTCCAAAAGAGCGGACATGGCGGGGAAACGGACACAATGCTCTGCTTTGTCCTGACGGCTGTCTGTAGTGCCGGATTCGTACATTGTCAGAGGAATCGCTGCAAATTCCACGGGCTGCTTGCCCTGATAGGCGATGCAGGGCTCGAATCCACCCCTTCGGATGGTGTCTGCCAATTCTTCCAATACCAAATACAGCCGATGGAAGTCCGCCTCTGCGAATGCCGCGGTGGAAGCTTCCCCGTCCAGCCCTGCCCGAAAGCACAATTCCTGCGCCAAGAGCGGGGAAATGCCGGTAAAACTCCCATAGACCGCCTTGAAGAGCGGCTGGGGCTTGGCGAATATGGTCTGGTAAAATGTTTGATAGTCCGTGTTCAGCACGTCCAGCTTGTCTTGGGTCTGGGCAATGTGGTAGGTCTTGCCGGGCAGTACCTCCCGCACACTGCTGACCGCGGCGGAGACACGCTTGATACTGTCAATGATACGGTTTTCCTCGTCACAGAAAATAATGTTGCTGTGCTTTCCCATGATCTCCACCACCAGCGTTTTGCGGCACAAATCCCCCATCTCGTCCAGATGTTCTATATCAATATGGATGATGCGCTCCAATCCCGGCTGGGAAATGCCCGTGATGCGCCCATTCTGTAGATGTTTCCGGAGCAGCATACAGAAATTTGGAGCAGTCATGGGACTTGGTTTATTACTTTCCGTGAGGTAAATCAGCGGCAGGGATGCCCCAGCGGAGATGAAAAGGCGCTTTTGACCATCCGATGTCTTGATGGTTAAGAGCAGCTCGTCCTCCTCGGGCTGGGCAATCTTGTAGATTCGCCCGCCCAGAAGTTCCTTTTTCAATTCCCACACTACGTTTGCTATGGTTACACCGTCAAATGCCATATGTGATCAAGTCCTTCCTATTCCAACCGGTTTTATATCCGGTTCTCTATTTCGTTTCGGGTTGTACCATTGGATTCTATTCTATCAAAACTGGTGTAAAATATCAATGTTGTTTGGAATTGAACAAAAATTCCCGTAACAATCCAAGCTTCAATGGAAGTTGGGTTGGCACAAGGGACGGCTGGCATAGGTATACGTTCTAGCCGCGACACGCTCCCGCTCCGTGAAAAACGTAACGGATGCTAGGCTCGACGAGCTGCTATGCAGCTCATTACCTCGCCAAGCACCGACGTTTTTCAAGGGTCGCTTGTAGAACATATACCTATGCCAGCCTGTTCCTGCGCACTTACAATATCATTAACTTAAGTTTATTATAGTTGAAATTTGTTATTCAGCACTATGAATTATCGGTGCTTTCAAGTACAAACAGTAGTATCTTAAAGTTAATGACATTGGTATACCTAGCTAATAACAATTTAGCCTGCAATAGCAATTTTATTATGTATGCTTTACTAACTGATACTGCTTTGCCACGATCAGCTGATGGATGGGTATTGTTCCTATGAAGGCCTTTGAAAAACGTCGGCGCTTAGCGAGGTAATGAGCTGCAAGGCAGCTCATCGAGCTTAGCGTCCGTTACGTTTTTCACAGAGCGGGAGCGTGCCTGAATAGGAATAATGCTCATCCGTCAGCGTGACTTGCTGCAAGTCAGAACAGCTACGACTAAAAGTATTCCTTCTTGACATTTGTGGAGCTATAAAATATAATGAAATAGTCAAGTTGTTGTTTTATGTCAAGAAAATAACTGAAAAAATAGAAATATATTTTCAATTCGACAATTAAACCACATTGTGGCATTATCTGTACAAATCGGGGGACAAAGGGTGCATGGACGGGAAAGGACAGGGGAACAACCATAAAGAAATCAGTTTTGACGAGTTTCCGTATTTGGCAGAGCGTATCACGATTGGGCAGCCCTTGAGCGGCGGCGTCCACGTGATGCGTTGGTATGAAAATTTGCGTTTTCTTTATATTTTGGAAGGCAGGGCGGAGGTACAACTGCTGGATGGAAAGGTCGGACTTACCGCTGGGCAGGGCATTTTTATCAATCAAAGCGTGGTACATTTGGTGGAGGGATTGGAGCTTTGTCAATATGATAGTTTTTCTTTTCCGGCATATTTTTTGGGATTCTATGAGAGAAGCCCCATGCAGGAGATGGCGGAGCGATTGGTGAGGAACAGACAGCTTCCGGTCTATGTGTTTGACGGGGAACAGGATTGGCATTGGCGGGTGCTGTCGGGCTTGCGCAGACTTGGCTCCCTGAAAGAGAACGCGTCCGAACTGTATCCTTATGAAGTGTCGGTGCTGTTGGTGAATATGTGGCTGGAGATGCAGAGGAATATCGAGCTTCCGCCCAAGAAACGGGAGAGTGCGGTCTATGTCCGCATGCAGAAATTTCTTTATTTCATCGGACAGCATTTCAGGGAGGACGTGACCTTGGAGGAGCTTGCCGCCAGCGCCGGCGTGAGTAAATCGGAATGTCTGCGGTGTTTTAAGCAGAGTCTGGACACGACACCCTACAAATATCTTATGGATTATCGTCTTGCCAAGGCGACGGATTTGCTGCGGGGGACTGACAGGCAGATCAGTGAAATTGCGATTTTGACAGGATTTGAACAGTCCAGCTACTTTGGCAAATGTTTTCGGGAGAGGTTGGGATGTACTCCTAAGGAGTATCGGAAACAATTTAGTGAAAAAACTTCAAAAACTTATAAGAAAACTGTTTCCAAGCGGACAAATATTTGATACAATTATGAGTACATAGAAATGAGTCGGGCTGACATCAGAGCAGACGGACGGAAATGGAGGAAATATGAGATATTATTTTGAGTCAGAGATTGAGAAAAAGGACAATGGCTACATGATTCGTATTCCTTTTAATATCTGGGAGGTTTGTAAGCAGAGAGAGGTAATCAAGGCGGACGTGGTTCTGGACAACAAGATTATCGACTGCGAGTTGTTGCCCAGAGAAAAGGGCAATTATGAGATCCATATCCCTGATGCGGACGTGGTGAGCGTGGAATTGGGATCTCCTCACAAGATTTTGCTTCATGTAAACGGTTCCCTGATTCGCATGGATCAGAACAGTCCCTATAGTTTTGAGAACCCTATCCGCAAGATTGACAGCGTGGATGTTATCATCCAGCCGGAGGACGGTTTATGTGGTCAGGCATGCGTAGCTATGCTCGCAGGAGTTACCATTGCAGAGGTGATCACGGTTATGGACTGCAGGGAGTGGCAGGCTACCATGGGACGCGTGATTTCCGCATTGAATTATTACGGTATTGATCACACAGATATCATCAACTACACCGAGGGACGCGATGTTGTGCTGCCCAAGTGCTGTGTCATGATGGAGAAGATGGGACGTTTCTGTCACTATCTCGTGCACTATGATGGCAAGTTCTATGATTCCAATCTGGGTGTTTTGGATGAGTACGATATGAGCAAGCTGCTTGGCTATTTGGAGATCAAGTGTTAAACGCTTTTTGAAAATTGATACGCGCTAAAAAAGTCCGGTCGGCGGTAAAGCCTCGACCGGACTTTTCAGTTGCTTCTTATTTCGATGGAATCATCTTATCCATCTTGAGAATATGGTTGGTTAACCATGCCAGCAGGAATTCAATTAACTCCTCCAAATAATCCGTCTGGTTCTCGTCGATTTCCTGGAGATTGAGATTTTCCAGCCGTTTTGTGAACGTGTCGTGGGCGATCCGTTGATGGGCAAGCCCGTCGTAATGAATGGATTCCATGTACTGTTCTTCATCCTTAAAATGCTTCTTTGTATATGCCTGAAGCTCATTCAGGATATGTACGATTTCATCATATTTATCATGCAGGAATTCCGCATGGATGGCATCATTTGTCTTTCGGATAATCTCAAAAAGCTTCGCATGCTCCTCGTCTATCAGTTTGATACCGGTCATATATTTCTCTGTAAATGTGAAGGCATCTTCCTGTCTGTCTTTCTCCGTGAACTTTCCGATCATGGTATCGCTGCCCAGAATATGACGGTACAGCCATCTGGCCATCAGTGCCAACAGTTCACGGGTTTTGGACTCGCATTCCGAGTCGGGGATATCATCAATGTCAATGTCGTTTATCATAGCCGTGAAAGCTTCGTGTTCCTCCCGCTGCAGCGGCAATGCCGGATCATCGATTCGTTCCATATAAGCTTCCTCGTGGGCAAAATGGTTCCGGGCATAAGATTGCAGTTTCAGCAGGAGCGTATTCAAGGAATCTTTGGATGCCCCGGAGCTCTCCAGAAATTGTGCGTTGTCATTTAAAAGCTGGAACAATTCGCGGTGCTCCTCGTCAATCTCCTTGATGCCAATCTTGCAGTCGTCAGTAAAATGATATATCATGCGGTCTCCTTTCGCCTAATGGTCTGCATGGTTTGGAGAAACTTCCTCCGGAATGAACAATGTTGTTATAACCTTATTATAAAGAATGCATGAGATAAGTGCAAGAATTTATAAACTAATTATAAAATCTTATTTTTAGTGACTGAAAGAGAAAATGAGAGAAAATAATAGTATTAGAGAGAAAACAAGAGAATAGAATATCTAAATATATCTGAATTCATTTGCAAAGCTCCGCATATAAAACTAATATATGTTTTAGTGATTAGCACTCAAATCAAAAGAGTGCTAACAAGTTGAAACAAGGACAATAAAAGTCAGTATAAGGAGGCAATATCATGAAATTAGTACCTTTGGGTGACAGAGTGGTTTTGAGACAATTGGTGGCAGAGGAGACAACCAAGTCCGGTATCGTTCTTCCCGGACAGAATAAGGAGAAGCCCCAGCAGGCGGAGGTCATTGCGGTGGGCCCCGGCGGAATGGTGGATGGCAAAGAAGTCAAGATGGAAGTCAAAGTCGGCGATAATGTCATTTTTTCCAAGTATTCCGGAAACGAGGTCAAGGTGGAAGAGGACGAATATATCATCGTAAGGCAGAATGATATTCTGGCAATCGTTAAATAGCATTTAGGACAATCATATTATTTTAAAAGGAGGCCAAGACAATGGCAAAAGAGATTAAATATGGCGCGGAGGCGCGCGCAGCATTAGAGTCCGGCGTGAATCAGCTGGCAGATACCGTGAGAGTAACCTTGGGCCCCAAGGGCAGGAATGTGGTGCTGGATAAGTCCTTTGGCGCACCCCTGATCACCAACGACGGTGTGACAATCGCAAAGGAGATTGAGCTTGAGAATGCTTTTGAGAATATGGGAGCACAGCTGGTAAAGGAGGTTGCCACCAAGACGAATGATGTTGCTGGTGACGGAACCACCACAGCAACCGTTCTGGCGCAGGCAATGATCAATGCCGGCATGAAGAATCTGGCGGCGGGTGCCAACCCCATCATTCTGAGAAAGGGAATGAAGAAGGCTACCGACTGTGCAGTGGAAGCGATCTCCAAAATGAGCCAGAAGGTAAACGGTAAGGAGCATATTGCACGAGTTGCTGCAATCTCCGCGGGAGACGAGGAGGTAGGCCAGTTAGTTGCGGACGCTATGGAGAAGGTTAGCGGGGACGGAGTCATCACCATCGAAGAGTCCAAGACCATGCAGACCGAATTAGATTTGGTAGAAGGTATGCAGTTTGACAGAGGTTATATCTCCGCTTACATGGCAACCGATATGGATAAGATGGAGGCAACCCTTGACAATCCTTTGATTCTGATTACGGATAAGAAGATTTCTAACATACAGGAGATCCTTCCTATTTTGGAGCAGATCGTGCAGTCCGGTAACAAGCTTTTGATCATCGCCGAGGATGTGGAGGGCGAGGCGCTCACCACTTTGATCGTGAATAAGCTGCGCGGCACATTCAATGTGGTGGCTGTGAAGGCTCCCGGTTATGGCGACAGAAGAAAAGATATGCTTCAGGACATTGCGATCCTCACCGGCGGTACTGTGATCAGCTCCGAGCTTGGCTATGAGCTCAAGGATGCGACCATCGATATGCTGGGTCGCGCAAAATCCGTGAAGGTACAGAAGGAAAATACTGTGATCGTGGATGGCAGCGGCAAGAAGGCAGACATTAACGCACGTATCAGCCAGATTAAGAAGCAGATCGAGGAGACCACCTCTGATTTTGACAGAGAGAAACTTCAGGAGAGACTTGCTAAGCTGGCAGGCGGTGTGGCTGTCATCCGCGTAGGTGCAGCTACAGAGACTGAGATGAAAGAGGCTAAGCTTCGCATGGAGGATGCTTTGGCGGCTACCAGAGCAGCTGTGGAGGAAGGCATTATCTGTGGCGGTGGTTCTGCATATATCCATGCTGCCAAGAAAGTTGCTAAGATGGCAGAGTCCATGGAAGGGGATGAAAAGACCGGCGCGAACATCGTGCTCAAAGCGTTGGAGGCGCCCCTGTTCCATATCGCGGCGAATGCCGGTCTGGAAGGCAGCGTTATCATCAACAAAGTCAGCGAGTCCAAGAACGGCGTGGGATTCGATGTATTGAAAGAAGAGTATGTGGATATGGTGAAAGCAGGTATCCTGGATCCCGCAAAGGTAACCAGAAGCGCTCTGCAGAATGCAACCAGCGTGGCAAGCACCCTGCTGACCACCGAGAGCGTTGTGGCGAATATCAAGGAGGATGTGCCTCCTATGCCCGCAGGCGGCGGAATGGGCGGCATGATGTAAGCAGACAGTTCCAATAATTTTTCATAAAGAGACTATGAGAGCATCTACCATTATGATATGGTGGGTGCTCTTTTTTGATGCGCAGAGCTGATCAATCTTCCTGATTCGATTTTTCATCATTATTTCACATACTTATACTTGAATATCTTCTTTTAAACGAATATACTAAAATAAGGATAATAAGAAAAAGTGATTTTGGAAAAGATAAAGAGATAGAAAGGAAAGCGTGAATAGAATGAAGATTGACAAGGAGCGACTTTATGCCCCCATTAAATTCATACGGAAGATTTGGTTTCGGATCAAAATATATCACAGGGAATCCCAATGGCGCGCTATGACATGCAGTTCCTGCTTTACAATGTTTCCACATTCTTTTTATCTCACGCATACCCCGGAGGAGATCGAGCGCATTACGGCGGAGGAGCTGGCGGAGCTGACGGAAATGATAGAGCAGTTCAGGAAGCGGAATAACCCTTGACAATGAAAATAGGGGGGGTATAATTGATTCGTATTTATAAAAAAACGAATGCGAAGGAGAGGGAATCATGGGTTTATTTGGTTTGTTTGGCAAGAAGGAGAATGAGGATCCGTCCGTTTCACTTCCTATGACGGAGAAGGAGAAATTTGTGGTGGGCACCTATGCGCTTTGGTCGGAGTATTGCGGCGGCAGTGCTCAGTATATCGGCGGTTATGTGAAAAACCGTTCCAATGCGAGCATGGTGCGGGGCGTGCTGAACAGGGACTGGATGGTGAACAATAAAGATAGCGGTGTCGATATGGTCAACTACATATTGGATCATGCCGGCGAGGATGAGGCGGCGCAGAAGAAACTGGCCTTTGACTGTGCAAGTGCCTGCAATATGTGCGGCAGAATGTATATTGGCGGCTATCTGACCAGAGAAGAGGCCATGGAGCTTGCCCTCAAAGCGGCAAGGGAGATTCAGAAACACTACAACTCTTGGGAGGAGTATTATCAGGCATATATCGAGGGAACGGCATCCGGTTCCAACGTGCAGGATTCCATTGCGAAGTTCCAGCCGATTCTGGAAAAAGTGAGGGGCATGGCGGACGGGCCTTTTAGTGTAGACTGGAACACAGCGCTGTAGTTGAGGTCAGGGACAACATGGAATCTGAAAATCAAAATAATATGATTGATCCGGAGAACAGTCCGCGGGGAAAAGCTGCCATGGAGAATTTTCTGGCCGGGTATAATTGTACCCAGGCGGTGACGCTTGCCTTTGCGGACTTATTTGAGATGGATGAGAGGACATTGCTCCGCATGAGCTCTTCCTTTGGCGGGGGAATGGGGAGACTTCGGGAGGTGTGTGGTACGGTGTCCGGCATGTTTCTGGTAGCCGGGCTCCTCTACGGATACGACGACCCGAAGGCATTTGACGAGAAGGCGGAGCATTATGGGCGTATCCAGGAACTTGCAGGGCGTTTCAAAGCCTGTCAGGGCAGTATCGTATGCAGGGAACTGCTGGGGCTCTCAGGGGCGGACAGTCCCGTGCCGGAGCGACGCACACAGGAGTATTATAAAAAACGCCCCTGTGGACAGCTTGCCGGGCTTGCTGCCGCGATCTTAGAACAATTTATAGAAGAAAATCCCATAGAATCTGGGAAAACAGAGTAAAATGAGAATAAATCATAGTCCATTCGGCTAAAATGATGATAAGTCATTTGGAAGGAGAGAGGACTATGTATTATTTGGAGATTGTAAAAGTAATTGGAAGAGAAATTCTGGATTCCAGAGGGAATCCTACCGTGGAGGCGGAGGTTTATCTGGCGGACGGGGCAGTGGGTAGGGGGACAGCTCCCAGCGGCGCGTCCACCGGAGAGTTCGAGGCGTTGGAGCTTCGGGATGGCGACAAGAGCCGTTATCTGGGAAAGGGAGTCTCCAAAGCGGTGGAGAATATCAACACGATCATCAATCAAAAACTGACAGGCATGGACGCTTCCGACATCTACGGGATTGACCGGGCGATGATAGAGGCGGACGGAACGAAGGACAAGTCGAAGCTGGGGGCAAATGCGATTCTGGCGGTATCTATCGCATGTGCCAGAGCGGCGGCGACCTCGCTGGATATCCCTTTGTATCGGTTCCTTGGCGGTATCAGCGGCAACAGACTGCCGGTGCCTATGATGAATATCATTAACGGTGGGTGTCATGCCCTTTCTTCCGGTCTGGATGTGCAGGAATTCATGATCATGCCGGTGGGTGCGTGCTGCTTTAAAGAAGGACTCAGGTGGTGCGCGGAGGTGTTTCATGCGTTGGCTGCCATATTGAAGGAGAGAGGACTTGCCACCTCTGTGGGTGACGAGGGTGGATTTGCGCCCGCGCTCTCCTCTGACGAGGAGGCCATAGAGACGATTTTGGAGGCTGTGAAGAAGGCGGGGTATGAGCCCGGCAAAGATTTCCGAATTGCCATGGATGCCGCTTCCTCCGAGTGGAAGACCGGCAAGGTCGGGGAGTATCATCTGCCCAAAGCAGGGACAAGTTACACCTCCAAGGAGTTGATTGCCCATTGGAGGACATTGGTGGAGAAATACCCCATTATCTCCATCGAGGACGCTCTGGACGAGGAGGACTGGGAAGGCTGGCGGGAGCTTACCGCTGAGCTTGGGGACAAGGTACAGTTGGTGGGGGATGATTTGTTCGTGACCAACACGGAGCGGCTCGCTAAGGGAATCGAGATGGGATGCGGTAACTCCATCTTGATCAAGCTTAATCAGATCGGGTCTGTGTCAGAGACGCTGGAGGCGATCAAGATGGCGCACAACGCGGGATATACCGCCATCAGTTCCCATCGCTCCGGCGAGACGGAGGACACCACCATCGCGGATTTGGCGGTGGCGCTCAACACCTGTCAGATCAAGACTGGTGCCCCCAGCCGTTCCGAGCGGGTCGCCAAGTACAATCAGCTGCTTAGAATTGAGGAAGAACTGGGATGTGCCGCAGTTTACCCGGGCATGAAGGCGTTTCATGTAAAGTAAGTAACAGTTCATGAGGACTGAACTGTTACTACAGTGATTTTGCCGGAACTACTTGAATATAACTAAGCTGCAGAGGTTTTTGATCTTTGCAGCTTTTTCCAGTGCGATTACCGCTGTTTGCAAAGCGAGTATGACAGCATTCTCAAAGAGAAATCTGACAACGGAACAGGGTAAAACAGAGAGAAAGAAATTTAATGTAAATTTTATTGTAAACATAAACACTTTTCTGTATAATTAAGGTGTGACAGGAGTAATCTATATTGTCTATTGTCACAGATTTTAAGAAACCGAGGTGATAAGGTGTCGGACGATACAAAGCAGACACAGGAAGTCAATGTTACACGTTACATGGCAAAGCGTACCGCAAAAAACAGTGTGTTCCTTGACCTTTTTCAAAATAAAAGTTATCTGCTAAAGCTGTATAAAACGCTTCACCCGGAGGACACCACGGCGACAGAGGATTCATTGACTGATGTAACAATAGAAAACGTGCTGACCGATAATCTTTATAACGATTTGGGATTTATTGTCAACAATAAGCTGATGATTCTCGTAGAAGCACAGTCTACATGGACAATGAATATTTTGGTAAGAGTTTTGCTATATTTGGCGCAAAGTTATCACGAATATTTTCAGCGCACCAACCAAAACTATTACAAAAGCAAGAAAGTGAAAGTGCCGAAGCCCGAACTTTATGTGATTTTTACAGGAACCAAAGGGCGAAAACCCGATAAAATATCTTTGTCACAAGAATTTTTTGAGGGTGCAGATATCGACATTGAGGTAAAAGCAAAGGTTATCTATGAAAGCGATAAGGACGACATTATCAATCAGTATATTATTTTCTGTAAAGTTTTTAATGAGCAGACAAAACAGCATGGAATGACACAAAAGGCAGTTATGGAAACAATTCGCATATGCAGGGACAGGAATGTGTTAAGGGAATATTTAGCGCAGAGAGAAAAGGAGGTTGTGACGATTATGATGAGTTTGTTTGATGAAGAACAGATCATGAAATCATTTATCAGAAGCGAAAGGCATGATGCAGACAGGGAAACCGCAGAAAGAATGATAAGGAAAGGTAAAATGTCACTGGAAGATATTGCGGATTGTGTTCCGTCATTGTCATTTGACGAATTAAAGGAGATTGAAGCCGAGATTATGCAGATGGCATAATTAACAAAACAATTTAATATCAAAATAACACGCACCCGCGGATGCGTTGGTAAAAGCGTATGGAACAGTAAAATGTAACCATGCGCTTTTTTTGCGCCCAAAAGGAGCTTAACGGGCACGCTGCCTCGTCAATAAAAGATTGACAGGGCGGCTCGGGGGGTAAAATGAAGGTGCAAAAAATGTAAAAATACAAAGGAGGTATTCTATGAAAAGAATGTCAAAGAAGACCAGTGTGTGGCTGGTATTGGCACTTGTTGTGACGATCGTTCTGTCGAATAACAGCGTGCTGACTGCAAAAGCAGAGAGTGTAAATGACAACGCTTACGATAAATACCACGCTGATAAATACGAAGACATGAACACGTTGAATGCGACCGTAACCGTAAAGACCAACATCCTGAAGGTGAAAGCGAACAACGCAGCACAGACGGTCAAGCCTTCCAAAGTGGTGGTGAACGGGAAAGCCCTGAAGTTGAACAAGGACTATACGGTGTCTTATCAGGTTTACACTTCCGAGTGGGAAGACATCGCGAACGTTACCAAGACGGGATTGTATAGAATTTGCGTCAATGGTATTGGAAAATACAGCGGCGTTTGCACCAAGAGAATCTACGTGTACGACCCGGTTCAGAGAATCCCCGTGTCCGCTTTCAAGATTAAGGTGAACAAAATGCGCTACACTGGCAAGCCCGTCACCTCCGGCGCGGTGAAGAGCGTGAAGTACAAGAACAACGAGCTGATCGAGGGCAGGGACTATGCCGTGACGTACTTGGATAATGGAAACAGCAACACCGGTATCGTAAGGATCACCGGAATTTCCGATGTGGGTTATGTTGGCGAAAAAGAAGTGAAGTACCAGATCACCGGTATGGTAAAGATCAGCAGCGCGAAAGTGACTGGAATCACGGCCAAGACTTATGATGGCGGTAACGAAGTGACTCAGGATATGTCAAAGGTGAAGCTGACCTATAAGGGCGAGACGCTTGTTCAGGGTGTTGACTATATCGTACAGTCCTATACGAACAACACGAAAGTTGGCACGGCCAAAATGGTGATCGCGGGTAAGGGTAAGTATTACGGAACCGTCACCAAGACCTTCAAAATCAACAAGATCAAGCTGACCAAGGATATGCTCGACGAAAAAACGATTGCGGTGAAGCACACGGGAAAAGCGGTAAAGCCTGACGTGATGCTTTCCAATGACGGAACCAAGCTTGTAAAAGGCGTTGACTACACGCTGGCTTACAAGAACAACGTGAAAATGTCAGACAAGGCAGTGATCACGGTAAAGGGCAAAGGCAACTACACGGGAAGCTTCAAGGTGAACTTCGTGATTACCGACAAGGACATTGTGGAACAGCCCGACGAGGACGAGAAACCCACGGACGGCTCCGGTGAAAGTGAAAAGCCCTCCGAAGGCTCCGATGAAAGTGAAAAGCCCTCCGAAGGCTTCGGTGAAGGCGAAAAGCCCTCCGAAGGCGACAGCGGGGACGAGGCTGGAGAGTCAAAGCCCGATGACAATGGCACAGGTGACGGCGATGACGTAAAAGCTCCTAAAAAGGTTCTGCACGTGAACGGCGTGGAAGTGGAAGTTCCTGAAAAGCCGATTGCATTTAGCATTTGTAACTGTAATCAGGCAATGCCAGTTTTTGTATACGGTTTAGCTGATGAAGAATATGAAGCCTGGTATGCTCACTCAGATCAACATCTGATGAATGGTGAACCTACTAATTATACTTCTATGTCATATGAAAAGATTTTAAAGTATGGCGATATTACAGAAGACATGGCATTCCAGCCTTTGACATTCTTCAAGCTGAAATGACAGTAAGGGGGGTAATCAACACCCCCTTACTATTTTTCTCTTTTTTTCTTGATTCGCATACGCGAATCAAGAACCCGGGGTCAAGCCCCCTCACCCGGTTCATTTATAAAAAATTTAGAAAGAAATGATGTTTTGCTTCCACATACATCATACAAGGAGAAAGAAAAGATGAGCTTAGAATATACAAATGAAATCTGTGGCGAAGATAAAAACTTGATAAAAAATTATTTTGATGCAACAGGGGTTGATTTTGACAAGTATGTAATTCCATTAGATCATAAATATGAACATGTTCTTACAGAGGAAGAGGAAAAGAAGTTAGAAGAGGGAAAACCTCTTTTTTCGGACTTGCAGGAAGGGCGTTGCGGGGCTGCACTCGCCTATATCAACAAAAGTACTGTTACAGAGGGTACAAGACCCAGAATCAAGTCTGCCCCATCCGGTTTTCCGACAGAAGAGAAGTATGTAGATGTGATCTTGCAGCGCTGCCATCTGATCGGATGTCAGTTGTTAAAAAGAAGAGGGAAGGAAGAGGATGATAAAGATGCAAATCTGAAAAGAATATTTACCGGTACTCGTTTTATGAATAATATCATGCTTTACTATGAAAAGCAGGTCGCTGAATATGTAGATGAAACAGACAATTGCGTATTATATCGTGTGCCCCCCTGTTTTGGGGACGCAAATAAGCTCGCTTATGGTGTTCAAATAGAGGCAAAGTTCTTTGATCAAGGAAAAGAGGAAGATAAAGAGAAGTCATTTAATATTTTTGTGTGTAACAAGCAGCCGGGTATTGTTTTGAATTATGTCACGGGAGAGATTTGTCCTAAGGAATCAAAAGATATGATAAACGCAATGTTGGAAAAAGAGAGTATTTATGTGCTAAATAAGAGAAAGAAGAGATGTCATCTAAAAGGTTGTGCCAGTCTTGATTATAGTAATAGAACTATTGGGGATGACAGAAAGCGAGATCAATTGGAAAAAGCCAAATATCATTTTTGTGCGATTTGTGATTTGATACCTAGACGTGATGTTCTTTAAGATAACTGGCAGCCCCATTTTTTTTGCGGTGATAAATTCACGAAGACAGGAAACGCGCCGGACAGTGTCCGCCCGTGAAGGAAAGTATGGGAATTAGAAACCCAAATTCAAATTTTAAGGAGGTGCTGAGTAAATTAGAAAGGGACTGCTGACGGAATGAATGACGAAATACGGGGTATTTTTGCCGGAATTACTTGAATTACTAATAGCCGTGAATTATAATGATAAAACGGAGATGAACATTTGACGGCTGATAGACATTGTGAGAGATGACCTTATCATAAATAAGCTGCAGAGGTTTTTGCCTTTGCAGCTTATTTTGCGGCAGGAGCGACAAATCAAGGGGGAAGTCAATAAAATGCTATGTGAAAAATGTAAAACACAAATGATTTATTTTCGTGAGAATTCAGTACAAGGGTGGACATGTCCGGTTTGTGGCTGGGAAATATTAACAACATTTATTGATCAAATACATCAAGATATGACAGAATACAGTATATGCACAAAAAGAATTACGAATATTGATCAAGACAAAATCAAGGTAATTTCCAAAATATCAGGGGTTAATTATATTGTTGCTAAGCAAATGCTTGAAAAAGAAGGTATTTGTATATTAAAAGCAAAAGCTATAGATATCCAAAAAGCAATATATGAGTTAGAAAAGGTAAATATACCATTTGAAGTAACCCCTGAGGTATCCTGGAATTATTGAAATTGCGGAAGAATCGATATAAGGAAGCAGAACTGTGGATAATATAATTTTTGAAAAATATGGCAAGATAATGAGCTTATTGAATTAAAAATATCTGCTAAATCAGAATTTGTTTCAGCTTATCAATGTGTTTATTGCCGGCTGACTGGTCAGGGCATGTAAAAATTGAAGTTGATGTTGAAATAGCTGATAATGACACACGAGATCATAGATGTTGCTTTTATGTAAATAGTGAATTGGGGTTAATAGAGCAGTTAGGCATGTCATTAAAAGACTTGATAACAGAGCAAGTGGGATATGAAGTATGTTTGTGTAGGTAATTCATAAAAGCCTTGAAATATAATAAGATTCTGTAGATTGGGGAAAAGATAAAATGATAAAAATTTACCGAACACATGATATGCCTCTGAAATTCAATGTAGATACTCTGAGAGGGATGAAGCTGGATAATACGTGTTTTCACAGATGTTTACTAAATAATTTTAATATGTCTAATGCAAGTTTTGTAGGCTGCGATTTTTGTTCGGCAAAAATGCGAAAATCGGATTTTAACCATTCTAATTTTGATGAAAGTAGATTAATTATGGTGGAAGGAAATTCGAACTTTGATTACTGCACATTTAAGAAAGCATTAGTATTACACAATAATTTTTGCGGTTCTTCATTCCAATATGCAGATTTTTCTGATTCAGTAATTAAAAACGACGATTTTTCCAAATGTGACTTAAGAGGTGCTAAAATCACATGTGATGGATTAGAAAGCTGTTCGTGGATAGATGCGATATACGATGACTCTACCTTGTGGCAGGAAGATTTTAAGGCGTATGAATATGGGGCAATAAAAGTCTGAAGTAACCTACATACAAAAGGGCGGTGATGAAATGAATTCTAAGTGGGGATTATATCCATGGTTTATAGCACATGGTGCTGATTTGATATATCCTGCTGATTTGGAGGCTTTTATACAAGAGGATCCCTATTGTAAGGTGTTTGAATGTATAGAAGAAAGCGACTATATAACATTAAGGTACAATAACAATTGCTTTAGAGTGAAGGATAAGTTGTTTGAAATTGTGCCAGCTCCAAAATATAGTTTTGGAGAAATTGTGAAAATTAAAGAATCGGGAGAAGAGGCTATTATAAGAGATATTATATGGCATTATAAGAGACACGAGCCCTATTACTACTTAATATCTATTAAAGGCAAAAAGAAGTCAAAAAGATACTTTGAATCAGATTTCGAGTAAAGTATACTTAAACCCAAACACAGAGTTTGAGACAAAAATAGCACAATGACAAATCAATAAATTGAAATAGAAAGACAGGTGACTTATGGATAAAGAAATAAGAGCAGTATATACAAACAATACAATCAGAGTATATCAGGCATATAATAAATTTATTGCAAATGAAGCAGTTGCGAAAGGAACATTTGGAAGTAATTTCAAACGGGATAGAATGACATGGATAAAACCCTCATTTCTATGGATGATGTATCGATGTGGTTGGGCGACAAAAGAAAATCAAGAATGTGTATTAGCTATTGATATGAAAAGAACAGCCTTTGATTATCTTGTAAATAATGCGGTTATGTCAACGTATCAAGAAGAACTTTATGGTAGTTATGAGGAATGGAAAACATTAATACATACTTCGGATATTCGAGTGCAGTGGGACCCTGAGCGGGATATCTATGGAAACCCGTTAAAATATCGTTCTTTACAGCTTGGTTTAAGAGGAGAAGCAATCAGTAAATATGTGGAAGAATGGATAGTAAATGTGACGGATATTACACATTACGTCTTGGAACTGAAGGATATGATTTCTGTTAAGAAGGATATATCGGAATTGTTGCCTGACGAAAAGGTATATCAAATAAGCTAATGTAGGCAATTTCTGTGGTAGATGATGGGGCGTATGATTTTACGGTCTTTACAGTTGATATCCATTGCATTATTTGTAGAAAGTACACATGTCTACTCATAGTACTGAACTGTAGTTTTGGGAAGTATCCGGAGAATAGGATTATGATAGAGTTTATTAAGGATAATAAGATTGAATTTCAACTAAATACAGATTTGCAAGGCATTGAGGACATACTTATGTATATTAAAGAGCTAAATAATAAAAATGTAAAATCTCCAAAAATATTATATTCAGGGACTACAAGGAATTTTGAAATAGAACTTGATACTGATGTAGATGAACTGATAATTAGCAAAGATGTTGTAAAGATATATATGGACGATGAAGAACTGGAGTATTTTGAAGAAAGGTTAAAAGATGCCTTAATAAGTAGATGTTTTTATCCAGCAGAAATGTTTGAAAAAAAATATAAAAACAATTATGCGACTATATACTGCGATGTAACTATGAAATACTTGTTATTGCAGTTCGAGGAAGAAAAATTTTGGTTTGAATTAGATGATGAGGGATATGCATATCGTCAGATTGTATCGGATGAATATAACCAGATGCATGTTTCGTGTTTGGAGGATTGCCTTGTGGAAGATCCAATTAATGAAGAGGATATAGACGGAAGTATTATTCATTTGACGGAGCAAGAATTTGATACTTTATGGCAATCTGTCTTAAAAAAGTACAGGAAGCAATGGGAAGGCATTAAAAAGAGATATCCTGTCGGGGCTTACGTTCAAGGAGTGAATAGTTATTCTTATCCGCAAGGGACTATTATTAGAGGCAATGATTTTATTGCAATATATACAGGTGATGAGCCCTTTTGTCTTAACAAATTAGTTCAATACAAAGTAAAAGCATATGATGATATGGATATGTGGTTGGTAGTTGGGTAAATGCAATGTCAGAAAAAAGCCATAAAACTGAAAAAAGCGATATGGAGGTGTATTGGAGCATAGTATCACAGATAAAAAATAAGCTGTAAATAGAAATACTGGAAAGGCTTGGTAAATTATAATGCAGAATACCATATCTAGAGAAAAGGCAATTCAATTAATTAGTGAAATACGCGACGTTGTTGAAAGAAAAGTAGAGTTATCCAAGTATTACGGAAGTGCTTTTTTAGAAAGTAATGAGGAAAAAACAGAATTGGAGATAGAAATACAAGGTGTTAGTAACGGCTTTTTATCAGAGATATTATGTGCAATTACAGGCTATGATATTGAAGTTTGTGGAGAAGTGGAAAAGTTGTTCCCATGTCCTTGTTGTGGACTTAGAACATTAACCGAAATTTATAATTTAAATGAAGGAACCGGTTATGATATATGTCCCTATTGTAATTGGGAAGATGATGGAACTACTGATATAAAAGATTATAGGTCCATTAATAGAGGAAGCATAGAGGATTATCGTAATAAAATCCAAAAAAATCATAACAAATATTATATAAATAAATGGTTTGAACAGTGAAATCAAACATAGATAAAACAATGAAAAACTACGAGGCATTTGAAAAAGGGTTTTGGATAGATGAGGGAGAGAATGCGAATGAAAATCATTAAAAATACCATATTTATCTTATTGTTTCTAATCTTAAGTATTTCCACCGCTCTTTTGATATATCTGCACTTTTTTGCATCAAATGACAATGACCTTTCCGGGGAGTGGACTGCAGAGCTGGACATGACGGAGCAGGCCGCTGTCACAGCCCTCAGCTGGCTGCAGGACATAGAAGCCGTCTCCATATCTCTGGAGGATATGGAGGCCTATATGCAGGATTTGACCATTCAGGTGAATCTGACTTTGGAGCAGACCGCCCGTTCTGAGGGAACCTTCCACTGCCGTATCCTGCCGGAAAGCTATGATGCCTGCAATCAGGCTGCCTACGAGGCATTTGCCGTGGCTTTTCGGGAGCTTGCGGCCGAGAGGCTTCGCATGGCGGGCTATACGGAAGGCACAGACGAGGAATCCGTCGAGGCTCTTGTAACCGAGACTTTTGGGATGTCCACGGTCGCCTATCTGATGACTTGCGGGCCGGCGCTGCTGCCTTCCATGGAAGAACTACAGGCCCAATATGACGGCAGTGGCACCTATAAAGCCGAAGAAGACATTCTGACCAGACAGTTTGACTCCGGAGCGTCTGTCACCACAAAGACGGAAGGCTATATCCGAAAGGATTCTATCCTGATTTTGTCCGAGGAGACCGATTCTGTTTCCTTTGGTTTCTTATCGGATCATTATCCCATGATATACACTTTGGAACAAACCCAGGATTAATCATTTGAGATGCGTGGGAAATGCACAGAAAGGAAGATTCAATGAAAACAATCCTACATAAAATAAGTTTCTTAATAACAGGTTCCCTTATATTGCCCGCAATCCTGGTCTGTTCAACTTTGCCGATCAGAACAGCCGCGAGCTTCGAGATTTCCGGGAATTGTCAGGCACAGGCGGATAACGGTGACACATACACTGTAAAAACCCTGGATTATGATTACGATCACAACACATATATCTCCCTGCGGGACATAGCCATGATCCTTAAGGATACGGACAAAGCCTTTTCTCTGGAAATCACGAAAAATACGGTCTCCCTGAATGTGGGAAATGCCTACACGCCCGTGGGAGAGGAAAATGTCCCTTGGGAAAGCGGCAGAAACCCAGACATTTCTCTGCGGCGAAACGAATTCAAGGTAAGCGGACAAAAGGTATCTTATCATACCCTGATTGTGAGACAGTCCTCCGGCTATTACGATTGTTTTATGATGGCGGCAGATATCGCCATGATCCTAGATGCGGACATCACTGTTTCCGATTCAGGCTCTTTGGAGATACACACACAGGAGCCTTTCAGCATCTCACCTGTTTCGTTGGAGCAGGCGGGCTATTTTTACGGTGTCAACAGCGTGCTGGTAGGAGATGCCACCACAGGGGAAATCTATTATCAGTATCAGTCCGAAGCGGCCTACCCCATAGCCAGCACCTCCAAGCTTATGACTTGTCTTCTGGCTATGGATGCCATCTCGGCAGGTCAGATCACCCTTGAGGAACAGGTCACTATTTCTAATGCCGCTCAGGCGCTGGCCGTCTCAGGCGATGGAGTGCTTCCATTGGAAGCCGGAAAACAGATTAGCGTACAGGAGCTTTTGCAGGGTGCCCTTCTGCCTTCCAGCAATGAATGCGCATTGTGCCTGGCTGAAACTATCGCTGGTTCGGAGGAAGCTTTTGTCCGAATGATGAATCAGAAAGCGCTGGATCTGGGACTTTCCCAGGCGGTCTTTTACAACTGCCACGGTCTGCCCTCCTACACGGAGGATACGGTTCCCTCAAAACGTCAGAACCGTATGAGTGCAGAGGATATGTTCTGGCTGGTATCTTACCTTTTGAAAGTTTATCCCCAGATCACGGACATCACTTCGCTGGAAAGTGTTGTCTTACCGTCTCTTGACCTTGAAGTGCGCAATACCAATCCGATTCTGCACAATCTGCCCGGAGTCACCGGCTTGAAAACCGGAACTACCAACAAAGCCGGAGCCTGTCTGGTCACTTCCCTGACTGTGGGTGACGGAGCCTTGGGACATGATCTGGTAGTTATTGTTCTGGGTACTGAGGATTCCATAGAGAGGGGGCGCGTTTCGGAATTGTTGGCCAGATACGCCCGGCAGACCTTTTATGCGGGCATAGAAACAGTGGAAGACGGAGCATCTGCAAGGCCCTCTGAAAATCTGCCCATACACGCCGAGGCAGCAGTGGATTGGATTCTTCGGACTGCAAGAAAGCATTAATCGGCAGGATTGCCGACGACAGTGCTGCATAGGTACAATATAGGCACTATATTTTTCAAATATCAAAAGGAAAGAAAAATGGAAATTATTATTGGTGAAGAGAACGTCAACTTAGGAGATGGCGGTCAGATTACCGGAGAAATTTATTTTAAAATAAATGATTATTACTTTCCGGAAAGAAGATGGAATGATTTTTTTGTAACTATTTTACAGTGGTGGGTTCATAATTACATAACTGCAATTAGATCTAATTCATACACGTTTGAATTTCATTTTATGGATGGTCCGTATTCGGTAAAAGCAGTTTTAATAGAAAAAAATTTGTACGAAATTCGGTTGTTAATGACAAATGAAAATAATAATACAGAGATTGTGACAACACATGTTTGCCCAAAAGAACTGCAAGATATGTTAATAAAGGCATGTAAAAGGGCTTTTAAAGTACTATGGTTAGCAGAGATACCAAGTGATAAGGCTGTCGGGTTAAAAAGCTTATATGAGGAATTAAAAAAGTTATAATCAAGCACATAATCTTGCTTTTTATGATTAGATTGAACTCTGTGATGATATGGAAGTTCCTGAAAATGGGTGTTATGTTAAGGAAACTGGCATTATTATGGAGTAATGGGGAATATGAAATGATAAATAAGATTATTGATAATATTACAACTTTGTTTGTGTTTATAATGACATGCGTAGTTAGTTTTGTTTTATCAGTAGCCCAAAGTAATGATGTCAATCTTAGTGGCAGAGATTTATTGATTTTTTTAATTGGATTTTGGGGAAGTGTGATATGTATAACAATACGATATGTGTTTTTGTATTTGGAAGCAATAAAGCAAAATAGAGTAATTAAAAAGATATTTATGCTATTGTACTTAATAGTAGGAAGCGGTATGTTTATACTGATGTTGATAGTAGTTTTTCAATTAAGTGATTTTTCACTGAAACATGATGTTTTATCGTATTACAATGCATATCAAGTTTTTATGCTGTTGTCGTTAATATTCCAGTGGTTAGGAGAAAAGTTATTTGAAAAATAGTGTATCAAAGCTGTGGCATAACTGCTTTGAAAACTATACTTGTGTTCAAATAATTCATGATTTTGCATCTGAAGGATGGGAACAACGTGCTGAGTACAATGATTTTGGGGACTGGATGTTGAGGATATCCAAGGTAAAAATAGCATTTGGAGGTAAGGGGTTTGAAAATAAATAAATTGAGATTAAAGGATATTTTAAAAGATTACGAAGTCTGGGAACAGGAGTTTGAATATGCAGAAGTACCAGGTATTGCTGAAATATTTGGCTATTATATCGTTTTTTTCGACCTGCAAAAGATTTATGCAATACAGTGGCTATTTCTATTTCGTCTGACGAATATGTAGAAACCTCACTAATTCCTTTTGCAAATTTAGTTTTGAGGGCTTTGGATATGAACCTGAAATTTGGTGAAAGCACCCTTGAAGAAATCAATAGTATATACGGTACTGCTGATTGGAAGGATGATATTTTTGTAGATGGGTATAGATATCATTATTTGATAAAACCTGATCTGCTGATGGTATTTACAATTAGGAAAAAAGTATTATGGGGTTTGGAGATTTTTACGGACGAGGAGATGGTTAAGGACATTGCTGATGATAGAAGATTGGATGCTATTTGGTGAAAGCTTAGTTTTCAACGTTTTCTGGTAATCAGCTTATCATGATACGATAATAGGACAGCCTGCTCTTCACCACCCGCCTCAACGGAGCTTTCACAGCCTTTGTCCAGAGAAGGAAATGAATATATGATAATACGATATTTTGTTTATGCACAACAAAAAGATGAATCTATAGAAATAGTAGAAGATACATTAAAGATAATAGATGGCGATATTGTTTTAAAGGAATATTTAGTTATTGAGCCATATTGGAAAATTGATGGCATGTATACGGTTGAACTAGGTATAAAATTTAATGACAAAACAAAACAAATCAAATCCTTTTTGGATAATTTATCAGATTACTGGATAACGTTTGGAGAGCCGGTGGATGAGATATTAACGTCTCAAAAAGGACAAAACTGCTATATTAAAGACAATAGAATAGAAATGATTAATATTTTTTTTGAGTTATCAAGTGATTCAAGATATAATGATACTGGTTTACAAATTGGCAAGCTTTGAAAATCATTTCTTTTTTATATTCATAATGTCATAAAGATACATTTGGCTGGAAATATACTTACTGTATATCCCCAAAAGTAGCAGGAGGCTGTTGTAATGAATTTTTATATAGGGAATTCAATAGATGAGATTAATTTCCAAGATGACAACGTAGAATTTTCCGATGAGTTGCAACATTTTATCTATAAAATGGATATGAGAGGACAAGTGTCTATTGACGTGAGTAAATTGTGCCAGATTGATCCCTATGATAATGTTAAAGTTTCTAAAAAAGATTTGCCTCAAATAACCGAAATATGCAATTATATTTTAGGCACAGAATTGCTTCAGAATTATAAGGGACCAGATGAAGGCAGACAAATGTTGCAAGATTTATTAGAGATTACACAAAAAGCAATGTCAAGCGATTCAGGACTAGTTTCGATAGGAGATTAATGATTGCCCCGTATATTTTATAGGTGGTGAATGATATCAACTTTGGTTTGATGTTGATGGTAATTATGCTGGATTAAAATGGAGTGGTCATACTTTAATGTTGTTGGGAGGAGACGAGATGGATTTAAATATTAATTCACCATCATATTATACACAAGAGTACGGTGTTGATGATGATATATATTGGATGTGTAGAGAATTATCAAACTTTGTCAAAGAGAAAAAATATAGTGATGTAATAAATATTATTGGCATAGTGCCAATTATTGCCCCCGCATCAGTTATAGAAAAAGGACTTTGTAAAGCGCATAAGAGGTGTGAACCTAAATCTGGTTTTGCCTCAGTAAGTCTACAGATTGATTATGAGGAATATGTTAACGCTGATACTGCTAATAAAAAGAGATTGATTATAGACAACATATTATCGTCGGTAAAAGCTGTTTCCCAAAAGGGAAAAATAGATTATTGTTTATTTGCAGAAGATGTTCGAACTTTTTGTGAGAATAATGGGGTAATGAATAAAACCATGATAAGATTGAAGGATATTAAGCAATTAGGATTATTTATTACGTGGAGATTATTATATTTAGGTGTACAAAGTGGTCACATTGAAACAGAGGAAGTTATCGAATATGCTATAGAAAAATTAGAGGAAGGGAGTGAACGAGAAGAAATACGTGAATTAGCAGGAGCATATGCGGAAGAGCATGAGGAAATCTGCAATGTTTTGTGGAAATTGACCGAGCAAGAAGATACTCAAAATGATATTGAAAACAGAAAAATAAGAGCTGTTATCGTGAGTAGGGTATTAAAAACTAAAAATAAAAATTGTATTAATGGGTTAATGGATATAACAGATTTGTGGATTGAATTGGGGTATCCGGATGATTCCCCACATATCATTCAGGGAAAGGGAAATTGCGTATCACCTAGTGAATATTATACGATGGATAATTACAATTTCCTTTATGAAAAGAATGTAGAGTGGTTGAAAATGGAACTTGAGGATTTAAGAAAAAACAACAAAAATAATTATTCTTTTTAAAATTTTCATTAGGGAAACGCTGATTAGATTAGTTGCTTACTTCTTATGAGCAATTAATGCGTGATAGAGGAATTCCATCTACACTGACACCCGAAGAGAAGACGCTGTGTTGTGCACTGGATCTTCGGATGCAATATGAGGGTGGCACACCTTCTGTTGAAACTCCTACTTTTAATGGTAATTCACGACCTTGGGATAATGGAGCAACGCCAAATTCCATATATGAGCAGTTTAATAGACAAGATTTTGACCATCCGCATTTTGTTAAAAATACTCAACAGTATTATCAACCGCACGAGCATAGTTACCATTACAATGAGAATGGTTATAGGGATGGTATATGGGATGGACCTCTTACACCAGGATATAATAATCTTCCTACACAATAAGGAGAATTGATACAATGAGTTATTTTTTATTTGGTTCTTTTAATTCAGTATATGATAAAGAATTATTAGAACAAGTGAAGTCATATGCATCTGAAAAAAACATTTATATCTGGTTCGGTGAGGAAATAACGTTTTACAAAGAGATACATAGAATGTTGGAAGAGCAGAAATCGGATGGAAACATTAAATTTGCGATTACATCAGAAAACCAACCTTGTAATAGTAGTGATGTACTTTTTCCCTTCGATAAATTTTCTAGTGATGTACTGTTTGCAGATGAATCCAGAAATTTTTACAAACAGTGTTGCAAGGATAACATAAATATATTATTCGACTGTTTGAAATATCTAATTGACTCATTGCATATTAGACAGGTAGAAATATTTGTTGTTGAAGGATATGATGATATTTTTCGAAAAAAAGTATGCAGCATTGATGAACTAAAACAAGATTTCCTTTGTCAAGTAGAGGATAAAGTAGCGATAGAATCTTGTATTTATCGTGTAAAGCTGCTTGACAACTCGAGTTTCTATATTCAGGCTGGTAATCCTATGATACAATGTATAGCAGATCGCAATGATAAATCTTTGGCGGATGCGATTGAAAGTATGTTTCTTCTAAAGACAGAGAGTGCTGTACTGATGTGGAATCATATAAGCATTCCTTTATCATATAAATATGATATTAGTTATATGATGGAAGACATTTTGATGTTGCTAAACATGCTGCAAAGCAGAGAAAAAGGAGAACTTACAATATGTTGGTTGCCTGATACTTTCAGATGTGACTGGACAATTAGGTGGGACACGGAAGAATTGAGTATTCATTCGCGATGGGAAAATACAGTTGGCAATTTAGAAAGGCTTTTAAATGAAAGACCTATTATATCTCTTAAGAAGGATGACTTTATAAAAGAGTGGAAGAGCATTTTGGGTATTGTAATTTCCAGCCTAAAAAAATGTGGATATGATGTAAAGGAGATAAAAGGTATGAAACAGTTAATTGAACAGTATAAAGGTATTATTGGAAATGGAATTTTATATAGTAGATGAGGTGATACATTTTATGGAAGTGAAAAAGACAATTGAAATCATGTTGTTACAATTTTTATCGGGTGAAATATCTAAAGAAGCTCTTTACGGTTGGGCAGTAAATATATTACATAAAATGCTTAAAGGAGATATTTTTGAGATAAAGAATTTAGAGATTTGGGGGATAATCACAAAATTAGTAGAAGTAAGTGAAAGTGACATTGATGATCGCTACTGTACTGAATCAGTACATAACATTTTGAATGTGTTATCAGGAGAAGAATGTGATGTATTTTCTTTTGTCATGCAAATTCCACAGAAATACATAGTTAATAACTTATTGGGTTTAGATAAACTTATAAATAAGTATTATTCGGATAAGCCTCTATTGGAAGATGAAATTCAGAATTTAAAATTATTATCTCAAAAGAAAATAGGTACATGTAGTACGATTAATAGTCTTTTAGAATTTCAAATTATTGAAATATTGAAATTAGGATATACTTTTTTTGATGAGAATAATCTTAAATTCGATCTTAAGAGTTCAATATTTATAAGTGAAGAAGCGGCAATAAACTTTGAAGAGCGTGTGATATTAAAAGTGAGTGATTTATACAAATGCTATAAAGGCGAGAAAAGTTTTTTTGTTTCCGTACTGTACAATAATGGAATTGGAAATGTTTCCATACAGGTATAAATGAAAATGTTTTCAATCACCCATCTGAGATGGGGAAACGAGATGAAAGAGGTATAAGTATGGATGATATTTTCTATATGAGTCCTAAAAATATTAAAATAGAGGATATCGATGAAACTGCCAAAAGAGTAAGTGTTAAAAAGACTTTTATTCCCCAATCAAAAGATGTCTTAGAGGTGGAATATTGTGATGGAGTTATGGCAAATTGGTTTTGTATGAGCCTAGAAGATTTTCAGGAATTAGAGGATACGCAGTTTTTGAGTGACAATAAAATAAAATCAATTTTTTGTATTTCCCATCATCCCAGTAGCTTTCCGGTAATATTGCCTCATATAAAAATATTGCTACAAGAGTATGGTGGTTGGATTGGAAATGATGCAGAAGGTTTTCAACCCTGCTTTAACATAGGGAATATAGATTTATGGCCTTGCTTAAACGAAATGAAAAGGACTTAGCTAAAATCTAATAATTATGACTGAGTAGATAAATCCCTTACTCTGGAGGTAAAGGTTTTGAAAATAAATGAATTGAGGTTAAAGAATATTTTAAAGGATTACGACGTCTGGGAACAGGAATTTGAATATGCAGAAGTATCAGGTATTGCTGAAATATTTGGCTATCATATTGTGTTTTTTCGACCTCAAAAAAATTTATGTAATACAGTGGCTATTAATTTTCAACTTCAAGAGATAGAAGACACCTTACGAATTCATGTTGTTCATGTTGCAAATTTAGTTTTGATGGCTATGGGTATCAACGTAAAATTTGGAGAAACCACCATTGAAGAAATCAATAGCATTTATGGTACTGCTGATTTTATGGATGACCCGTGTTTGTATGATTCGATTACATATTATTATTTGATTAACCCTGATTTGTTGATGGCATTTACAATCACGGGAAAAGTATTATTGGGTTTGGAGATTGTTGCGGACGAGGAGATGGTTAAGGACATTGTATCGGATGCTATTTATTGAAAGCCTAGTTGTCATATTAATGGGGCCACTTTTAGGATTTGTGGCATACATAGAGGAACCTGGAGTTTTGAGATTATTTTTTAGATGTTGGAACATCGTCCTCAATAGTTTTCACCATGTAGTATGTATGATATAATAAGAGGGATCAAAGAGGAACAATGTCATTGATTGCAGGTTTTAATATTAACAGGGGGTGTAAGTCATGGAAATACTATATGTCAGAGGATGTCCATATGAAGACAATGAGGGTGAAGTTCTTAATTTACATATCAGGCTGGATGAAGGAGATGTTCTCACGGAAGGCGGAAATATTCAAATTGAGATGATGGATGACTCTGTAATTGAAAGAGAAGTTAAAATCATCAATCCCCAATGGGCAGGAGATTACGCAGCAGTTTGCGAAGAGGCAAAACAATGGAAGCAGTCAGGGGAAACATTGAAAGAAATAAAGGGACCGGGGGAGTGGGATATTGTGGTCATGCATGTCCCGTATCATGAGGTGAAAACGCAGGAGGAGATACAAGGCAGGGACGCTATGGATGAATTCCTGGAGGATTTGAACAGTAAAGTCTGTATTTCACCATTTAAAGAACTTGATGCCGGTGAGAAGAGTATTCATGACTTTGTGGTGGAGGGGTATTCTGTTCCAGCCAAGGTCATAGCATATCTGCGGACTGAGAATTTTTATATGATGAGTCTGGGGCTATATGAACATCCTTTTAAACCGGGAACAACTCTGTGCGGGCCATATACATATACTGACGGATATTATTACTGGGACAGGGATACTTGGAAATATGTGTTGAAATACCATGTGACACTGCCCCAGGAATTTATTGATCATGTCATGTCGGATGCGGGAACAAAGTTTCTGGAAGAACAGACGGGACAAAGCAACTCATGGGCGGACAGGATTAAGGAGCTGAAAGAGCAGGAAGGTACATTATGCCTTTTGCCGGAAGATGCGGGAAATATGGAATTGGAGGATTTTTAAAGTAGAAAGAATAAATGCGCTAATGTAACAGTTAGTGCATTTTTCTGATGAAAGCAGTTGAAATTTTGATAAGCGAGATGTAAAGGTAATAATAATGGATTGGATAAGTAGCATAAGTAACATGGATAATACAATACATGATATTTGTATAAAAGATTCTTGCTTGATTGTATATATCAAAACATGGGATCAGAAAATTAGGCAAATTACCTTTTCGGACTATTATGCTTTCAAAGAAAAAAATTCTATAGGTAGGGAGATAGGAGATATACTAATTCAAACAAACTCTACACTGTTAGAAGAATTGAAAGAAGATATTGTAAATGGTGATGGCACAATCGATGAAATAGCAGATGTCAAAAGTATGGTATTTTATGATTCGTGGAACGAAATGATACTTTTGGAGGTTTTAGGCAAAAACATAACGTATAGTGACTGCGTTTAAGCTGTTTATTGCATTTCCGCTATAGTCATTTGGAAATGGTGAATGCCGGACGAATGCGACTTCCCATGCTTGCTTACAACTTATATTAGGATGGTGATTGTGATGGAAAAAGTAAAATTATATAACAGTATAATTGATACAAATATTCAACATAAACTCCCTGAGGCAGGCTGGTGTACGGATTTGGTTCAATATGCCACATATAAATGCGGAATAGAAGGGATGATATCAACAGCTTTTTTATTTTGTCCGGAGATTGTTGAAGTGAAGGGTTATATTTTTATAAAACAATTTTTTAATTGTGCTGAAGGCAAAGAACTGGAATATTTGAAAAGCTTGGAAGAACAGTACCAATATAATAAAAAGGATATTGAAATGAGTGTTAATTCGTGCAGCATTGGAGATTTCTTTGTAGGGGATACAAGAGAGTTGATGGATGATGACGATATCATTTCCCAATTTGCACATGCCTTGGTTTACTTTTGGAAGTGCAGGGTGCGGGATCTTTTTCCTGAAAGAAATATTGTAGTTGAATTGGGATACGAATTAATGGGCGAGTTGGGTTTAAGTATTACATTGTATGAAGACACTTCTTCCCATACTGGAAGGAATGGTATATAATAGGTATAAAATGCGATTGGATGCCATTGGATTTGGCAGGAAAGGAAAAGGAATATGGTCAATATCACACATTCAAGGATGAATCGTTTTAATTATAAGACATGGACAAGATATTTTATGGCGAACGACAAGAAACGGCTTCAGATAGATTTTTCCGGAGAAAAGGAGCTCACGGAAGCAGAAAAAAAGCTGATTTTTCCGTCAATCCAAGCATTCCAGAAAGGGGAAGGCTCCGACGGCGCTTTTCTTATGCGTGCAGTGGAAGATTTTGCTTATAAGAATCATAAGGAAGGATACATAGAGGCCATGCGGCAGTTTGTGAAAGAGGAGAACTGGCATTCGGCATATCTGAAAAAATATATGGATCATTATGGCGTGAAGTCTAAAGACCGCACTTTTTTGGATGAATGCTTTCGCAAATTGAGAAAGCTTGGAGGGATAAAGTGTGAAATCACGGTACTGGTAACTGCGGAAATGATCGCACTGACTTACTATGATGCATTGTCCCGGTGTACAGCGTCCCCTGCGCTGAAAGCGATCTGTGCGCAGATGCTGCATGATGAATTGCCGCATATTATGTTCCAGTCTTATACGCTCAGTCAAATAGGAAATGGGTGGTTTGACCAGGTATTGAGAGTGTTCTTTATGACTGCCACGCTGCTGACGGTATGGATTGCTTTTCATGAGGTATATCTTCATGGGGGATATAATTTCTCCCGGTATATCAGAGAAAATATGGGGTATTTGAGACAATCCATATTTTTGACAAGACAATCTAAATAAAAACATAGCGTGCTTGACAAACAAAACTTTTGCTGTTAGACTATGTAACAGTTATCGGAGGACTTATAATCGTAAGTATAAGACCGGATAAGATAACGGATATACAGTTTGTCGGAGGGTTCCTTTTGCGTATGAAAGTGCCGGATAAGAAGACTGTCCCTGTTCGTCTTTCTTGTCCGGTCTTTTTGTTTGTCAGGAGGAAGAACGATGCATTTGCTGGATGGAAAAATCAAACCAATCTATTTCAGGTATTTGTCAGCCGCCTTTGGAAGCGCCATGATCACTTCGGTGTATTCGCTTGTGGATATGGCGATGGTCGGACAGTACCAAGGGCCGGACGGGACTGCTGCATTGGCGGTTGTCGCCCCTGTGTGGAATGTCGTTTACAGCCTGGGGCTGCTGATGGGGATTGGCGGTTCTGTCATTTTTAGTACGGTTAGAGGGCAGGGAACACAGAAAACCATAAATGAGAACGAATATTTTACAGTCTCCGTCATTGGATCTGTCCTGCTTGCTGTCCTGTCGTGGCTGGCAATTCTATTTTTTGAGAAGCCGATTTTGCTGTTTTTTGGTGCGGACAGCACTCTGCTTCCGTTGGCTGAGTCCTATTTGACGCCCATCAAACCGGTTATCCCGTTATTCCTGTTTAATCAAATGCTGGCTGCCTTTCTGCGGAATGACGACCATCCCGGGCTTGCCACTGCCGGTGTCCTGGCGGGCGGACTGCTCAATGTGATCGGTGACTATGTTTTTGTATTTACTTTTGATATGGGGATTTTTGGTGCTGGGCTTGCGACCGCATCCGGAGCCGTTGTATCTTTTCTTGTGATGCTGTTCCATTTCCGCTCTGAACAAAATACACTGGTTCTCCAAAAGCCTGCCGGAACTATGGAAAAGTTGAGGGAAATATCGGTTACCGGTTTTTCGGCATTTTTTATTGACATTGCAATGGGAATTTTGACAGTGCTTTTCAATCGTCAGATCATGAAATATTTAGGAAGCAATGCACTTGCGGTTTATGGCCCGATCATAAATGTGAGTACCATTGTTCAATGCTGCGCCTATAGCGTGGGGCAGGCGGCACAACCGATCATTTCCATCAATTTTGGTGCGAAGAAATGGCAGCGTATTAAAGAGACCCTGCGTTATGCCCTTTATACCGTTGGTGTATTCAGCATATTTTGGACTGCACTCAGCCTGATTTTTCCCAATCTGTACATTTATATTTTCATGAAGCCGACGGAAGCCATACTGGAGATTGCCCCGGCGATTATCCGTTGTTACAGCATTTCCTTTCTTTTGCTGCCCCTGAATATCTTTTCCACGTATTATTTTCAGGTGTTGATGAAGCCGAAAGCCGCTTTTTATGTATCTGTGTTCAGGGGGTGTATCATCAGCGGGATTTTGATCATGTTGCTTCCAATCGTGGCAGGTGCTGATTCCATATGGTTTGCTATGCCGGTGACGGAACTGTTAGTTGCCATTTATGTAGTGTTTATGATGAGCAAATATACAAGGGCATTATCGGAAGAGGAGTCATGATGAACAAAGCTCATAGTCTGTTTTTGACCCCCCATTCACACATGGAATCAAGAATGGGGATCAGTGTTTTGCCGCGGTCTGTAAGGGAATATTCTACTTTAGGTGGAATCTGGGGGTATTCTTCACGGTGGACAAGTTGATCAGCCTCCAGTTCCTTCAAAGTGGAGCTGAGGGTTTTATAGGAAATCTCCCCAATATATTTTTTCATTTCATTAAAGCGGACGACGCCAAATTCCATAAGGGTATAAAGAATTGTCATTTTGTATTTTCCGTTAATCAGGGACAATGTATAGCTGAAACCGGTTGTCTCCAGGCATTCCTGTGATATACAGCGTTCGTTCATTTTCACACTCTCCTTTAGGTAAGTATATAACTTCAATGTAAGTATCGCACCTGAATGTGCGTACTTGTTTTGCGGCTTATTCTTGCTACAATTATAATATCGACAGCAGGAAAAGTCAATTCTGCAGGAAACAAGGAGGATATTGATCATGAGTAAAAAGATTGTTGTTATCACTGGAAGTCCCCGCAAAAACGGAAACAGCTTTGCCATGACGGATGCGTTTATCAAGGCGGCGGAAGAGAAGGGGCACACCATTACCCGTTTTGATGCCGCTATGCAAAAAGTAGGAGGCTGCCATGCCTGTGAGACTTGTTATTCCACAGGGAAAGCCTGTACATTTGATGATGATTTCAACACGATAGCGCCGGCAATTCTGGAAGCAGATGTGATTGTGTTTACCATGCCGGTTTACTGGTATTCCATCCCGGCGCAGATCAAGGGTGTCATTGACCGTATCTTTTCCCTGGTTGTTGGCGGTAAGGATATTGCAGGCAAGGAATGTGCGTTGATCACCTGCTGTGAGGAAGAGGATATGTCCGTCATGGATGGAGTCCGTATACCCATTGAGCGTATGTGTGCCCTGAACAAATGGAAGATGGTCGGCGAGGTGTTGATTCCCGGCGTACTGAATGTTGGGGATATCGACAAGACAGATGGATGCAAAAAAGCGGCTGCTTTGGCTGATGCGATTTAAGCAAGGCGGACTGAGAGCCCGAGTCCCGAGCCACCCGTTCTTTACGGGTGGTTCTTTTTGATATTTTGTATATAGGGTGTTGACAATTTGGTTTACTTGATGTAAACTTACAATTAAGAGGTCTACATAGTGTAAACCTAAAGCCGTCAGACGGAAGGTGGATTTTCTAGAGATCAGTACATCTTCCAGGGACAGGATCGAAAAGATGAGGAGGAAAGTATGGGAGATTTTAAACTTGCGGAGACAGAGAGCCGTTTCGTGGAGCTGATCTGGCAACGGGAGCCGATCGCTTCCGGCGAGCTGGTGACATTGTGTGAGAAGGAACTGAATTGGAAAAAATCCACTACATATACAGTGCTGCGGAGATTGTGCCAGAAAGGCATCCTTCAGAATGAGGACGCCATGGTAACTTCCCTGATGAAGAAGGAGGAGTACATGGCCCGGTGCAGCGAACAGATGGTGGAAGAGACCTTCGAGGGGTCGCTGCCCCAGTTTGTGGCGGCGTTCATGAGCAGAAAGAAGCTGAGTCGGAAACAGATTCAAGAGATTCAGAAGCTTATTGACGATTATCAGGAATGAGGAAAGTATAGCGGGAAGGAGGTATAGAGATGTTTTATATTCAGTTGTTGGTATTACAATTACAGATTGCGGCGGCAGTGCTTCTCGTACTGTTGGTTCGTTTGATCATAAGGAAGCTGCCCAAGGTATATTCCTATCTGTTGTGGCTTCTGGTGTTTGCGAGACTTTTATTTCCTGTGGTGCCTGAGAGTGCTTTGGGCATCATGCCCTCCCGGACAGAAGGGGCTGCATGGGTGGAACAGGTTTGGGCGGAACAGGCTTTGCCGCACAAGGACGGCGGGGGAGAGGTCGGGAATTTTCAGCAGGCAGGGACATCCCCGGTGCAAAGTCTGCAGATTGCGGGTGGAAACGGAGCCGTCCAGAATCCGGGCGGCCGTCCGAGCGGCGGACTGCCTCACATGAGTGATGGGGAAGCGCAGTATCCTTCTCATGGTGGAAACTCTTCCACAGGTGATCTGGATCCAAAGCTGATGATGGCGGGCAGGGTGTTTCTGGCGGTCTGGGGACTGGGTGCTGCCGTGATTCTGGGTTACAACGGTTTCGCACTGTTGCGTGTTCGTAAGAAACTAAAGAGCGCCGCATGGTTTTCGGAGAATGTATATGTCTGTGACGGCATCGGCGTGCCCTTTGCGCTGGGGATGATCCGCCCCAGAATTTATATACCGCAGGGACTTTTGGACAAAGAGCGGGATTACATTATCTGTCATGAGAGAGTGCATATTCGCAGAAAAGATTATCTGGTCAAGAATCTTGCGTTTCTGCTGACTGCTCTTTACTGGTTCAATCCTTTTGTGTGGGTGGCGTTCTTTTTCCTGGAGCGCGATATGGAGATGTCCTGTGACGAGCGTGTGATCAGGCTGATGGGGACGGAGATTAAGAGGCAGTATTCCCAGTCGCTTCTGAATTTTGCAGAAGGGAAGGGGAGTCTGGCGGTGACACCGCTGACTTTTGGAGAAAACAGTGTCAGACAGCGTGTGAAAAATGTGCTTTCTTATGAAAACGCCAAGAAGTGGAGCATTATATTGGGTGTAGTGATTCTGGCGGTGTCAGGCATCGCCCTGTTCACCACCCGGGCGGAACGCGCGGACGCCGCACCGCAGGAGGAACAGGAGGACGCCGCGCCTCAAGAGAACCGTGGGGATGCCGCGCCGCAGGAAGAAGCCTTCGTTGAGGATGATGATATATGGCAGGCGGATAGATGGCAGAGGGATTGGAAACTGATAGAGAGCAGGGAGGCTTTTGAACAACGATACGGGGAGCCGGGGGCATATGATTTTGGTTATGAGAATACGGGCTATTACACAGGTGCCTATCAGGTGATTTTGCGGCATTTGATTTCGGGGACTGAGACGTCCGTTTATGAGCGTTATACGGATCCCGTGACCGCGGCGGTGGAGATTCTGCATCTGGGAACGGGAGAGGGGAAGGTGGATTATGATATGGTTCCCCTGACGGTGGAAGGATTTGAGATTCCCTGGCTGGAAGCTCTGAGCTTTGCGGGGGAAGGCAGCAGGGCGACCGTCACCTATACTTTTGCAGGCGATGGCTCTACCGTGGAGATTCCCATGGAGCTGCTCGAGGGCAGTGCAGGAATCTGGGGGCCTGCGGACTGTGGTATGTCCAGAACCGTGTACCAGACCAGAGCGGCGAATTCCTCTGTCCAAGGGGAGGAGACGTTCTATATCCAGATCAGTCGGTATGGTATCTATTGTCTGGACAGATCGGGGCTTCGCTGTGTGTATCCCTATTATGTAACGTCGGATGTGGTTTGGACAGAGGCGGACGGGAAAATGTATTTTCCTTCCAGCACATCCTATCAGGACGGGGACTTGGATTATTGGGAGGATGTGATCTGCATTTTGGATCTGGAGACGGGAGAGTTTGACAAGGAGACGTATCCCATCACGGACGAGATGCGCAGCGTGATGTCGCCACTTCGTTGGATGAGCGTATACGGTGGGTTCCTGCAGTTGTATGGGGAGGATGGAAACGGTTCCCTGTATCTGCCGCTTATCAACACGGGCACAACGGATTTGAGCAGCGGCAACACCTGGAAAGGGAAGGCCATGGATGTGTTGACCGAGGAGGAGCGCAATGCATACGGACGGGATGTGCGGAACTATCTGTTGGAGTATCCGGGACAGTTGGTGGAATTGTCCAACCGCACGTTCACGGAGAACTATATCTATGTGGATCTGGACGGGGATGGCAGGACGGAGCGGGTGAGCCTGTCGGCAAATCCGGATGAGGAGGGTTATGAGTGGCCCTATGACACCTATGTGCTGCGGGCAGGCGACAGTGTCTTGAAGGGGTGGTACGAATGTATGAATAACAGTATCTGGGCGGTGAGTCTGGACGGCAAAGAGATCGTACTTGTGCTGTACGGAAACGGCCCCAGCGGCGATCCCATGACTTTCCTGTACCGATATGAGCAGGGGACGCTTCGAGAGGCGGGCTCCTTTGCCGATGACATCAGACAATGTACCATTGAGGACGGTGTGATCAACGGAAGCCAGAGGCAGGATGTGGTTCAGACCGACTGGGTGAAGGCGCAGTGGAGACTGGGAACCAACGAGAGGCAGGAGAAGATGCTGGAATGGGTTCCTCAGGACACCTATGATTTTATGATGTTGAATGACATTAACTTGACAACGCGGCTCACGGTGCATACCGCACCCGATATGGCGTCGGCCGCTTCCGTGATTCAGCCCCAGACCGTTCGGTTTGTGAAGACGGACGCTTCCTTCACATGGGTTTGTCTGGAGACGGAGAGCGGAGAAACAGGATGGTTTGCCACGGAAGAGAGCGGACTGCAGATTCCGGAGGCGGAAGGAAAATCGGAGTCCAGGGAAGTATTTGAGAATCTGAACTTTGCGGGTTGAGGAGGGTTATGAGATGAGGAAAAAGATGAAGGGGTTATTGGTGATTTCTGCTATTCTTATTTTGATGGTTCTGGTTTGTGCCGGATGTGGGAAGGCTTCAAAGACACTTTCCGAGGAGGAAATTGCCGCTTTCAACACGGAATTTTTTAACGGCGGAACTCACAATATGAACAATATGCTCTTGAGCAGTGAGTACGGGAAGCCGGAGGAGATTGATCTGTTTGAGCTGTTCTACGGCGGTATGGGTCAATGGGGTCAGGAGTCGGAGGAGGAACTGGCACTGCTGGCGGAGCTTGACAGCGATGCCGCTAATCTGGATGTGGTGAAGGTCACGTCGGGGGAGATGGACGCGTTTCTGCGGGAGAAGCTGGGAATCGGGCTTGCGGAGACGCAAAAGACCGGTCTGGACAGTTTTTATTATCTGGAGGACTATGACAGCTATTATCTGGTGACGGGGGACACCAACTTCAAATGGTGTAATGTCGTTTCAGGCACTTGGGAAGAGAAAGACCGGCTCACACTGGAATATGAGAAAGAGGATGAGGAAGGGCGGTGGCAGGTCACGCTGCGAAAGACGGACGAGGGGTATTTGTTCGTGTCGAACAGGAAAGCGTGATTGCCAAAGCATCATGGTATCGTGGCAGCTATGGCAATTTTCGATATCACCGGCCAAAATTTTAATAGCAGCATGGCGGCGCCAAGTGTGGTAAGCACTGCGCCTGTCACAAGGCCAACCGTGCGGTTGTTGACACGGTTGGCAAATTGTGCGGAAACAAGAGATGCTGTAGTCGCAACAACAATACAGATCAGCAGGACATCCCAGCGTTCCGCAATGATTGCCGGGTGGATAAGGATATGGCTGACTGATGCAATCAGTGCTGTAAAAGTCATGATAAAAGTGCTTGTTCCCACAGCGGTTTTCAGTTCCATGCCCAGAAATGCGGTAAAAACCACAAGCATCATCATACCGCCGCCCGTTCCGACAAAACCTGTGCCGAATCCAATGGTCAGGCCGAAAAAGAGGGATATGGCCACGCCTTTCCGGTCAAGTTTCTCTCCCTTACCCGCTGTATTTTCCCGAGATGTGTCCGGTTTTATCAGAAAACGGATGCCGATGAAAAATGTTAAAAACAGAGTAAAACTTCCTAATACTACATTCCCCGCAAGCCATGCCACATAACTGCCCACGGTACTCATCGTGAGAATGCATGTCAACATAATCCAGCCGCGTTTCAGGTCAATGTTTTTGTGCTTTCCATAGGTAATTGTGGTCACTGCCGATCCAAGAATATCTGATGCAAGAGCAATGGCAGTAGCCTGATAAGCGCCGGTTTCTCCGCTGAAGCTCGGGCAAAGCACAATCAGTATTGGCACCATTACGGTTGCCGCCGACAGTCCCGCAAGACCTGTGCCGATTCCTGCCCCCAGTGCCGCAATCACATACCATAGGTATTCCATAGACTTTTTCCCTCCATTTAATCTATGACCATCCGGCCGTTTCCTGCCTAAAATATGGTCATATTATACTATACAACCGACCGGATCACAATGAGATACTATATGGAAATCTGTAAAGAATTGAGATATAATTTCAATGTCGGGTGTGACCGTCAAAGCAAGATGATTAGGAAAGGGGTATAGACGATGACTGAAAAGGAAAAAATGCTGGCAGGACAGCTTTATGATCCGTCAGATCCTGAGCTGGAGCAATTGCGCCTGAAAGCCCGTAAACTGGCAAGACGCTATAATTTGACCGATGAGGACGAAAATGAAAAGCAGTATGAAATCCTCAAGGAATTACTTCCCAATACTTGGGAAATGCCCAGGCTGCAGGCGCCGGTCTACTTTGATTACGGCTGCAATACCTACTTTGGAAAATGCTGTGAGGTCAATTTTCACCTGACCTGTCTGGATGTCTGTCCCGTCCATATTGGAGATAATGTGCTGATTGGTCCCAATGTCACCATTGCCACGCCTCTGCATCCGTTGCTCCCCGAAGAGCGGAACTGTAGGATGCGTGAAGATGGCAGCATGTATAATCTTGAATATGCGAAGCCTGTCGTGATTGAAAATGATTGCTGGTTAGCCGCTAACGTGGTTGTCTGCGGAGGCGTGACAATCGGCGAAGGTTCCGTGATTGGAGCCGGCAGTGTCGTGACAAGGAATATACCGCCACATAGTCTTGCCGTAGGTAATCCGTGCAGGGTCATCAGAGAGATCACGGAAAAAGACCGAATGGAATGAAATGGAGTTTATATTTCTATCTCCCAACCTGCTACTTCGCATCCTTTTTGCAAATCACGTGATGTAATGACAAGTGATTTTTCCACAAAAACATTTTGGATACATTCTGACGGGAATGTATGCTGGAAAAGAATTGTATCCTCACAGATAGAATATATCCAAATTGATTTGTTATCAAATAAATACAGCCTTTTTTCATCTTCTGATAAGCAAAAGTTCATATCACTATAAGGGGAATTGTGGATTTCTTCCGGAAAGGGGAGAACTTTTTCCAGCCTTGGTTTGGGCGCAAATGAATATATCAATATTTTATAATCATTCACACCTGTTGCGGTCGAAGAATAGTTGACACAAAGAATATATACTCTGCCGGATTTCCCTCTAACGCATTTTGTGTATTTTTCTGTATCTGCTATTTTGTTGAGTTTGTTGTCCTTCAAGGAATATTCAAGAATGCTATCATAATTGAATATTAAAAAGGTATTTGATTCTGTCCTAAAGATTCCGCAACAGCCATCGATTTTCTTCCTGTGGGTGCGTTGGGGCTGGAGTTCAAGCACGGACAGAGAGGGAGCATTCCAATTTGCTAACAAAAACACACCGGTTCCGTCAGAAGCCACATAATCTGTACAGCGGGGAATTTTTTCTTTATATGCTTCAGCAACCGTCAAATCACTTCTGTGCAGTTTCAAGATCCTCTTGGATAAAAATGCGTAAATATATTCTTTGTCGCAATAAATACAGCGGGCACAGTCCTTAGTCGGTACATTAGCCAGTTCTTCTCCTGTGGCAATAGACAGTTTTCTAAACCTCATACTGGAGTATGTAGAACGGAAACCGTCTGAAACATAAAAAACAGATGCATCAAAAGGATCTGTTTGAGGCAGCATTATGCCGCCGCTAATACTATTTTTCATTTGAATAGTCCATATTTGATTCATATTCATTGGTTCGTTCTCCTTTTGGGGCTGTTCCTGCTGCTCTCGTAAATGATATTCACTGCATACAATTTATCATATTTTCCCGCAAAACACTACTAAAACTTATGGTAAGTTAAAAATGACATCTAAAGGTTTATGTGATAAAATATTCATGGATGATAAAGAGGAAAAATCCTATCATTTTTTATGAGAGGAACGAAATGATGAATAAAAAAATTGCAATTGTAGGGGCGGGGATTTCCGGACTGAGTGCGGGAATATATGCCTTACAAGCCGGATATTCCGTGACAATATATGAAAAAAATAAAATGGCTGGTGGTGAGTGCACAGGGTGGAATCGACATGGCTTTCATATTGACAACTGCATTCATTTCCTATTGGGGTGTAATGATTCGGATCAAATAAATGAAATATGGAAGAACCTCGGTGTATTGTCCGATGATGTTCAGCTATATCGGGAACCATATTTTTATTGCATGGAGAAGGACGGAATAACTCTTCATTTATGGAGAGATTTGGAAAGAACCAGAAAAGAATTTCTTGAAATTGCTCCTGAGGATCAAAGAGAGCTAAATCTTTTCTTTGATTGCGTTAAAAATTGTGAGTGTATCAAGCCGCCATGTGATATTTCACCTGCACATATGAATCTGTTTCAGTTCATGAAAATGGGGATGAGTATGAAACAGGCTGCTAAAGCAAATGCCGAATATGGAAAGCAGACGATGCAGGAATTCGTGAATAGATTTCAAAATCCATATGTGAGAGGAATGTTCGGTAATTATTTTAATAGTAACTTTATTGCAATTACGTTTGTTACTTCGTATGCTTTTTATACCAGTAATTCTGTTGCTATTCCTATGGGTGGTTCGGTCGGGATGATTCAGAGAATGTGCAAGCGATTTGAGGAACTCGGGGGAACACTGAATTTAGGGGTGCAGATTGATAAGATTCACATAAAAAATAATAGAATTATCAGCATAGAGGCTGATGGGCAAATAGAGAAGGATGCAGATGATTATATTTGGTGTGCGGACCCAAGAGATTTGTTTTATCAATTGATTGATGTGAAGTACATCGATAAAAACTTAAAATATATGTATGATCATCAGGATGGATATGTGGCAAGCACAGGTTATCAGGCAGCGTTTGGCATTGCTTCAGATGAAGAGCTTGAATTGCCGGAAGGCTCCGTTATTTTTCCATGTGAGCCTTATACAGTTGCGAATGAGAATCATGACTTTTGCGGAATGCGTGTCTATGATTATGATGCGTCTTTGTTTCCAAAAGAAAAAAGAGTAATTCAATGTAATGTTTTGCAAAATGCTGTGAATTATGAGTACTGGGAGAAACTAAGAAGTGATAAGAAGACATACGATGCAGAAAAGGAAAGAGTAGCCTATTGTTTAATGGAAAGATTAGAGCAACAGTATCCTGTCTTAAAAGGGAAACTGGTATTGCTTAACACATATTCTCCGGTTACGTTTACGAGCTGGTGTAGGGCATACAAAGGAGGGTATATGAGTTTTAATGCTCTGAAAGGGTATAAGAGTAAGTATGTGAAAAGCACAGTAAAGGGGATAGACAATCTGTTCCTTGGAAGTCAATGGGTGCAGAATAGTGGTGGTTTGCCAATCGCTGCTGCAAGTGGTAAATTTGCAGTTCAGCAGCTATGCAAAAGAGAGCAGCAATCTTAAAATTATGCGAAGCCTGTTGTGATTGAAAAATATATGGTTTGACAGAGAATCATTTTTAACATATAATGTACTTGTATTAGATACTAATACAAGTATAAAAGGAGTTATACCTATGGAAAATTCAGTGCAAGATCTTATCCGACAAAGGAAAAGTGTGCGAACCTTCGATGGGGCGGCACTCCGGAAAGAAGACCGACAGAAACTGGAGCAATATCTGGAAACATTAGACAATCCTTTTGATGTTCCCATAACGTTTCGTTTTCTTGACGCAAAAGAGTATGAGCTGTCCAGCCCCGTGATTGTCGGCACAGATTTATATATTGCCGCAAAAGTCAGCCGTGCTCCGCAGTCTGAGATTGCATATGGATACTGCTTTGAAAAATTCTGTCTGTATGCAGAGAGGATTGGCATAGGCACCGTTATGCTGGCAGCGACGATCAGCCGTAAAACCTTTGAAAAGGCAATGGAAGTCAGAGACACCGAGGTCATGCCTGCCGCAAGCCCGGTAGGATATCCGGCGGAGAAAAGATCTGTCCGCGAAACCCTGATGAGAAAAGGGCTGAAAGCTGATGAACGACTGCCTTTCGGGGAACTCTTTTTTGAGGGAACCCTTGCGAAAAGCTTAACACCGGAACATGCCGGACAATTCCGGGATGCTCTTGAAATGGTGCGACTTGCGCCGTCTGCTGGGAACAAGCAGCCTTGGCGCGCAGTTGTATGCGGGGACAGGGTACATTTCTATGAGAAAAAAACAAAGTCAATGTCAGATAATCCTCTTGGAGATATTCAAAAAGTGGATATGGGTATCGCACTTGCACACTTTGATCTGACGTTGAAAGAAACTGGGACAGACGGGCGCTTTATGTCAGAAAGTCCAGATTTTGAGATGGATGATCTGACGGAATACATCATTACTTATGAGGTGAAACACTGATGGATACCAGATTTTCGTCAGCGATCCATACGCTGATTTTGATAGCTGCATCAGAGAAACCGATGACTTCGGAAGATATTGCCGGCAGTGTTGGGACGAATGCCAGTTATATCCGCAAGATTATTGGCTCGTTAAAGAAGAAGGATATCGTGGAAAGCCATCGTGGAATCAGTGGCTACACGCTAAAGCCGAAAGCGGAAGAACTGACGCTTCTTCAAATTTATCAGGCAGTCAATGAAACCGAATCCATCGACCTTTTTGACCTGCACCAAAACCCAAATGACCGGTGCGTTGTCGGACGCCATATAAAGCCGGTTCTGACAGATATGTTTATGGAAATGGAACAGACGGTTGCCCTTGCGCTTTCTGGGAAGACATTGGCGGACTGTATCGGCGGCATTCAAAAAAGACTTGATGCTGCGGACTATAAACTGATTATATGAGGAGAAGGTATGGAAAAGATTAAAATTATGACTGATTCAGCCAGTGATATTTCTGCTGTTGATGAAAAGAGATATGGTATTTCCATTCTGCCTTATCTGGTGACACTTGGCGACAGGACTTATACCAGCAGAGTGGATTTTGACAATGAAAAGTTCTATGGAATGATGGCGCAGTATGATGGGATTCCAATGACATCCCAGATTACACCCTATGAATTTCAGGAAATCTATCTCAGAGAAGCCAAAGAAGGGGTGACAGATTTGATTCTGGTTCTCATCAATTCAAAGGGATCTGCTACATATGACAACTCTCTTATGGCAATAAATTTGTTTTTCGAAGAGTACCCCGAATACAGGGATAAGATTCGGATTCATAGCATTGACGGTATGGGGTATAATGCCCTGTACGGGGTTCCTGTCGTCCAAGCGGCAAAAATGCGGGAGGAAGGGGCATCCGCAGAGAAAATCGTAGGATATCTGGAGGAAATACTTCCCAGAAGGCAGATCTATTTTGGAATCTACGACCTGAAATATGCTGCCAAATCCGGCCGTATCCCCACAGCGGCAGCATTGTTGGGAACGACACTGAAGATAAAGCCTGTCATGAAGATTTTTGACAGGAGCATTACAACAGCAGCCAAATGCCGTGGGGAACACAGCCTTATCCCCAAAATAGCGGAGATGAGTATTGTCGATATGGAGCCGGGACAGCCTTATGAAGTCCTTTATGGATGTGACCCTGTCTGCCGGGATGAGCTGCAGGAAGTCATGATAGGGCATTTGGGCTACGGCCCCTCCGCCGTTTACCAGATTGGCGCTGCTGTTGCAGCCAATTCCGGTCCGAGGGCAGTAGGAATTTCTTTTATCCGGAAAAAAGAATAATATTGAATATAAACTGATGGATTGTTAGGGGCAAAATTGTTAGGTGGTAGATATGAAGATTAAAAAAAGAAATTTGATTTTCATTGTAATAGCTATTGTTGCGATGATATCGCTCATATTTGGAGGTATCTATTTAGCAACACGGACGCAGCAGAGACCCGGGCAAATGTATTTGTACGGGGAAGAACACTCTGTGGAACAAATATTAGAAAAGGAGTTTGAGCTATGGTCATCATATTATCACGATGATGGTATGAGAGACTTATTTTTAGAACTTCCATACTATACAGCCCAATATTTGAATCTTTGGATGCAGTCTGATAGTGATGATATTTTAAATCTGCTTTATCAGGATTGGGCAGGAACAGCAATGCAGTCCCAGGAAATGATAGATTTTTACAAACGAATTAAGAGCGAGTGTCCGGAAACTGTTTTCCACGGAACAGATGTCGGGCATCAATACAATACGACAGGAGCCCGTTTTTTGGATTATCTTAGCGCCACTGGTCAAAAGGAATCCGAGGTATATCGGCTGTCACAGGAAAACATCGAGCAGGGGAAGTACTATTATGAACACTCTGACAATGTATATCGTGAGAATCAAATGGTTGAAAACTTCATCCAGACGATTCAAAGATTAGATGGTGCTGACGTAATGGGGATATATGGTTCGGCACATATGGGGATAGAGGCGATGGATTATGCAACCAATTCGGTTCCCTGCATGGCTAATCAACTCCATAAAAAGTACGGTGCTGCATTGCATGCAGAAGATTTGTCTTCCTTAGCCCTTAATCATGAAGCATATCGGGTTGATACGATTGAAATCGGTGAGAAGCAGTATAAGGCATTATATTGGGGGAAAGTAGATTTATCAGCGATTTTGCCTGACTATCAATATCGGGAGTTTTGGCAATTGGAAAACGCATATGATGACTTTAAAGGGAAGCCTGCCACTGGCAATGTGCTGCCCTACAACAATTATCCCATGGAAATCGAAATTGGTCAAATCTATGTAATTGACTATATGAAGGCGGATGGCTCTGTGGTAAGGGAATATCATCGTTCAGATGGGAATACATGGCAAGGCTATTTTGTCACAGAAGAGTTTCTGATTGCGACAGAAAATTAATAGAAAATTTATATTCAAAAAAGCGAAACTGTGATATAATGTTTTCATTCAAGATGGGAAGGCCAATTACAGCGTTGCTTATCTGTCTGATTCTTTTGTTCAAGGGCAGCAGCCCGAATTATATGACATTCTTCTCAAAGCGTGTCTTTTCTGCCGCGTACCGGAGTATTCCAATCTGTATGTGTGAATATTATTTTGCCTGTATGGAGAAATGTCCCTATAGATCAGTTTGCCGAGGGGAGGAAGCATGATGCGGGATTACGAGCACAAAGCGCAATATTATGAGTCGGATCAGATGGGGATTATCCATCATTCCAATTATATCCGTTGGATGGAAGAGGCGAGGATGGATTATCTGAGCCTGATTAAATTTCCTATGGAAAAGATTGAGGCGGCAGGTATCGTCTCACCGGTGGCGAGCGTGGACTGTAAATACAAGAAGCCCTGTAGGATCAACGAGGTGATTTGCATACATATCACTGTGAAAGAGTATAACGGTGTGAAGCTTGTGCTGGGATACGAGATGTACGAGAAGGAGACAGGTGAGCTTCGGGCGGTGGGAAACTCCGTTCACTGTTTTACAAACAGGGATGGGCAGATTGTGATATTGAAGAAGGAATGGCCGGAGTTTGATATGGCATTGAGAGGAAGCCGAGAAGAAAAAGGAGGAGCCGGATGAAGAAAAACGACATTTATTATGGTGATTATGCGGCATTATGCAGAGAAGCGGATCAGATAGATTTAGATTTATTTGATAAGTATGAGGTACAGAGAGGACTTCGGGACAAAAATGGAAATGGTGTGCTCACCGGGCTCACCAATATCTCCAGGATTGAGTCCTTCAAGATGGAAGATGGTGTGAAGAAGCCATGCGAAGGCAAGCTTTGGTACAGGGGCTATGACTGTATTGAGCTTGTGAAGGGATTTCGGGGACAACACTATGGTTTTGAGGAGGTAGCGTATTTATTGCTATTCGGTGAACTCCCCACGGCGGAAGAACTAAAGAACTTTCAGCATGTGCTTGCGTCGGAGAGAACCCTGCCTACCAATTTTACCAGGGATGTCATTATGAAGGCGCCCACCAGTGATATTATGAATTCTATGACGCGAAGCGTGTTGACGCTGGCATCTTATGATAAGAGATGTACGGATACCTCTATTGAGAACGTGCTGCGTCAGTGCATAGGACTGATCAGTCTGTTTCCTGTGTTGGCGGTGTATGGGTATCACGCCTATAATCACTATGAGAATGACGAAAGCATGTACATCCATCGCCCTTCCAAGAAGCTTTCCACGGCGGAGAATATTCTTTTGATGCTCCGGCCGGATAAGCAGTACACGGAGCTGGAGGCCAAGGTTTTGGATATCGCACTTGTGTTACATATGGAGCACGGCGGCGGAAATAATTCCACCTTTACAACCCGCGTGGTGACTTCCTCTGGTTCCGATACCTACTCCGTGATCGCGGCGGCACTGTCCTCGCTCAAGGGACCTAAGCACGGCGGCGCTAACATTAAGGTGGTTGAAATGATGCGGGACTTGGAGAAAAATGTGTCACATTGGGAGGATGAGGACGAGGTCAAGGCTTATCTACAGAAGCTCTTAAATAAAGAGGCATTTGACAAGAAAGGATTGATCTACGGGATGGGACATGCGGTCTATTCCTTGTCCGACCCCAGGGCAAAGGTGTTCAAGGGCTTCGTGGAACAGCTTGCCACGGCGAAGGGGCGGGAGAAGGATTTTGCGCTTTATTCCATGATAGAGCGTCTCGCGCCGGAACTGATTGCTCAGAAATCCCGCATTTACAAAGGAATCAGCGCAAATGTGGACTTTTACAGCGGATTTGTATACAGCATGTTGGAGATACCCTTGGAGCTTTACACGCCCATTTTTGCCATTGCCCGAATTGTGGGGTGGAGCACTCATCGTATAGAGGAGCTGCTTAACATGGACAAAATTATCCGCCCCGCGTACAAGAGCGTGATGGAGGAGAAGACATATATCCCCATGCAGGACAGGTAACTCAGAATCTGGGGCAGCTATTATTAACACAATAATTTTTATTACTATCAACAGGCAGACGGAAATGTTACCGTCTGCCTGTTTTGCGCGAGTGAATGACCACAAGGAACTTTAGGCATAATAAACACAAAGTATTGCAGTCTGAAGGAGATGTGGTAAAATATGAGAATATGGAGGAAGCTTATGGCAAATACGATACATGCCTATTTGAAAGAGTATGGGGATGTGCCATTCACAGAGCGGCCAATGAATGATGTGGACAGCTTGGTGCTCTGTCAGCTTGCTTATCTTAAATTTGACGGGTTGGTGCCGGGGATTGACGAAAACGCCCCTTCGGTCACACTGAAGGAGCTGGCCGGGCATCCCATGGTAAACGGGTTGTTCGCGGACGAGCGCTATAAGAAGGACAATCGGGAGCTTTTTGAGAAAATGTGTGCGGGAAGGCGTTTCTGTAATCTGAGACTCAACAGTTATATCAATATCGTCGAGAAAGAGTGGGAGACGCAGTTTTCCGCCATTACCTGTATTTTGGAGGATAATACCGTCTATGTGGCATTTCGCGGGACGGACGAGACCATAGTGGGGTGGAAGGAAGATTTTAACATGGCATACTTATCCCCGGTACCCGGGCAGGCTATGAGTGTAAAATACCTGAACATGGTGACGGAGAAGTTCAGCAATCTTTTCTATGTGGGAGGACATTCCAAAGGGGGGAATTTTGCTGTCTACAGCGCCATGAAATGTGTGCCCAAGGTACAGGAGAGAATCTTGAAAATCTACAGCATGGACGGTCCCGGCTTTCGGCCGGAGGTTTTGGAGGAATGCGGCTATGACAGGATTGCGGATCGGGTGGTGAAGCTTTTGCCCCATTCTTCTATGGTGGGGATGCTTTTTGAGTGGGATACCAGATACCGTGTGGTGGAATCGGGAAGCTTTGGGCTGGCCCAGCACAATCCGTACAATTGGAAAGTGAAAAACGGCGAGTTTGTCATGGCGGAGGATATTTATGAGAGGGCAAGGCTTGCGGACAACACGCTCAACGAGTGGATTATTTCGCAGGATGAGCAGCAGATTCGCCTGTTTGTGGACACCTTGTACCAGGTGATAGCCGCTTCGGAGGCGGATGACTTGATCGCCATTACCGCCGATTGGAAGCGGAGCATGATGGGGGTGGTTTCCGCCATCAAGGAGGTGGATGAGGACACCATGAAAATGCTTCAACAGGTCGTAAAGGGGCTGTTTGAACTGGCGCGTGTGCGGATGAAGGAAGAGCTTGGCATGCCCATCAAGAAGGCGGCCGGGTTTACTAAGTCGAAACCCCGCGGGAAAAGAAGGACAGAAGCAGTGCCCCCGACAGCGTAGTCCGGGCAGGGTCTAAGCGTTCTGGATGCCATTGGAGCCCCAGAATGGGCATGGTGCGGTGCACGATTGCCTCTGGGCAGCCATCCTGTGCGCTTCGCTGGATGACCGAGAGATCTGTGCCGATACGATTTAGGCATTGATGATGGGCGGAATTGACGATTGCCTCGCTGCCATAGAGGTCATGGAGGAAGTTGTCATTGTCAATGTGGGTAGGGTGGTAGATATCTTCGCCCGGTTGTAGGTGCAGGTGGCTGTCCGGCATATCCTGTGTGATGGTTCCGCCAAAAGCGATGTTGATCAATTGCATGCCTTTGCAGATGCCAATGACAGGTAATTCGTATCGTATGCTAAGTTCCAAAGCTTGAAATTGGAGAATATCCAGTTCTGTGTCAATATTTCTGGAGCCTTTGTCTTTCTCGCCAAAGAACGCGGGGGTGATATCGCCGCCGCCGGGCAGCAGCAGCCCGCCACAGGAGGAAACTTCTCCAGGATTCAGGGTGGTGACGGGCAGAAAGTTGTTTTCAAGAAGAAAGCGCTCATAGTTGACAGTGTCCCTTTTGCGACCAAGGATGGCTATTTTGTTATTTGACTGCATGGATTTGCCTCCTGAGTTATGATATGTAGGGTACACTATGCGAATGGTTCTGAATAGTTATGCTGTTATAATATATGCTAAGATGCTTGGTTCCCGTGAGAAATGAGTCAATCGGGTAGGCAGGTGTTTTATGGGCAACAATACATAAATAGATAGCGGTGGGAGTTTTTATGAATAAGATGAAAAAGTACAAGGTGGCGGAAGTGCTCTCTTTCCTGCTGCCGGTAGTGAGTATGCTTGTGGTATTTGCCATCAAGGGAATCTATCCCTTTGGCGGGAGAAGCTTTCTGAGCACGGATTTATATCACCAGTACATGCCCTTTTTTAGTGAATTTGTGAGGGCGGTGAAATCAGGACAGGGCCTTTCCTATACTTGGAACGTGGGAATCGGGTCTAATTTCCTGGCATTATATGTGTACTATCTGGCAAGCCCCGCTCACTGGCTGGGTCTGCTTGTCCCCGAGGCACATATCATGGAATTTCTTACTTATCTGGTGGTTGTCAAGATCGGTTTGTGCGGGTTGACCGCGTTCCTGTATCTGAGAAACCGGGGCAGAGTGAGAGCTGGGGAGCTATCCGGCGAGAGCTTCAGCGGGACAGAAGAGTTTGGGCAAAGTGATTATATGGCGCTATTTTTCTCGTTGGCTTACGCGCTCTCGGGATTTCTTGCGGCATATAATTGGAATATTATGTGGCTGGACTGCGTGATTTTGCTCCCCGTGATCATGTTGGGATTGGAGCGTCTTGTCAGGGAGGGAAAGCCCGGATTATATTGCGTGGCACTGGGATTGTCCATTTTCACTAATTTTTACATCTCCATCATGATTTGTATTTTTCTGGTGTTGTATTTTATTTTCTTGTATTGCACACAGCCCCATCCCGTCCCTAAGAGTGTGACGGGGAGAAAGCGGGTTATGGCGCATTTAAAGCCCTGCGGACAGTTCGCGTTGTATTCGCTTCTGGCAGCAGGTATGGCGGCGATGCTCCTGATTCCGGAGGTCTGTGCTATCATAGAGACGGATTTTGGCGACATTGACTTTCCGAACAAGGTAGAGAGTTATTTCTCCGTACTGGATATGCTGGCGAGACATTGTGTGGCTGTGTCAGTGGAGAAGGGGCTGGATCATTGGCCCAATATCTATTGCGGCGCGGCGGTATTTCTCTTTGTGCCGCTCTATGCCCTTGACTCCAAGCTGCCCGCGCGCAGACGCTTTGGAATGCTGGCACTGGCGGGCATCATACTTCTCGGGTTTAGTACCAATGTGCTGAATTTTATCTGGCATGGTTTGAATTATCCGGATTCCCTTCCTGCCAGACAGTCGTTTATCTATATTCTGCTGGTGCTGAGCATGTGTTATGACGCCGCCTGTGATATCAGGCTGCGGGAGAAAGCGCAGAGGGAGCGTATTATCCATGTTTATCTCGGGGCTGTGGTGGCGCTGCTTGCGGTGGAGAAGCTGGCGGAGCATGAGGATTTGCTGCTTGGCGTGGAGTGGCTGACATTGTTGTTTGTGACAATTTATGCATCCGCGCTGCATCTGGCATATACACATGAGAAGAAGAGGTGGAGAACCTGGCTGGGAGTTGTCGCACTGGTGGCAATGGTCGCCGAGACGGGTATTAACACTTTCGCCACCAGCGTCAGCAATGTGAGCAGGGATTCTTATCTGGAGCATCAGGAGGATTACAAGGTGCTGTGGGCGCGGACGAGAGAGCGGGAGGATGGGTTTATCCGCCTGGAAAAATTTACCCGAAAGACTAAAAATGACGGGACGCTTGCCGGGTATCCCACCGCATCTGTTTTCTCATCCACAATGAACTCCGCAGTAATGGATTTATATGAGCGTCTTGGAATGCGCCACAGTAAGGTTTATTACGGGTATGACGGAGCTACGGCATTTACGGGGGCGCTGTTGAACGTGAAATATCTGTTTGGGGAATCGGAGGAGTATGAGAACAGTATCTATCGCCTCTGCGACAGTTCCGGCGATATCAGTCTGTATCAGGCGGAATGCGCACTGCCCTTCGGCTATGTCGCGCCCACGGGGTATGACCTGCCGGATGGGTTTGCGAACAGCGGTCTGCGTCTGCAGAATCAAATGGTACATGATTTAGGGATAGAGGGACAGCTTTTTGTCAAGTGCGAGCGGGAGAATTCTGGGGATAATGTGATATTTCGCGCTCCGGGAAACGGTATTTACTACGGGATGCTCACAGCCTCCGGCACCAAGAAGGTTAAGATTCTCGGGGGCAGCCCTTATGAACAGAGCTATAATGATTTAAAGAAGGGCTCTATCCTGTATATAGGGTATCTGGACGCGGGGGAGCGGGCCACGCTCAGCAATGACGACGAGGATGATACCAGCAAGAAGATTGAGGCAGATATCTATCGTCTGGACGAGGGAGTCCTGTGGTCAGCGTTGGCAAGGCTTTCCGAGAATTCCCTGGAGCAGGTGGAATATGACAGCACACATCTCTCCGGTCATCTGGGGCTGGAGGAGGCAGGAAGGCTGATTCTTTCGGTTCCCTATGAGAAGGGATGGCGGGTGAGCGTCAATGGCGAGGTGGTGGAGACAGCGCGTTTCGGCGGCACTTTCATTGCTCTTGACTTAGAACCTGGGGAATATGAGCTGAGTATGAGCTATGTGCCCTATGGGTCGCAGGCGGGAATCGCGGTCAGCGTGGTGAGTATCCTGCTTTTTGGCATATTGATTTGGAAAAGAAGAGCAAAAAAGAATTAAGGGAAGTTTAATGGACTGGAAATATGATACCTTCTTATCAAAGAGAACGATATTTGATAAGGAGGTATTTTTATGAGAAAGACGGATATTGGTTTTATTGCTATGACGTTGGCTCTGATCTGCATCATTGTTTTTTGCGCGGGATGTACCGTGAGGGGGCAGGAGAATTGGCAGAATCTGGAAAAAGAGCGCTGGTACAAGGAGAGGGAGGCAAAGCTTCTCTCCGACACGAGGGAATTCCTGTCAGGGCGGGGGTTTTACAACAGCGGGGTCACTCTGAACCGTGTGGTGGACGAGGACGGCAGCCGTGCCTACACTTTCACCGTCCACCACACTCAAATCGACCGCATGACAGAGCAGGAGCGGGCAGGACTCAAGACTCAGCTGGATATTCTCACGGAGGATTTCTGCGGAATTACCCCCGAGGAAACCTGCACCTTTCAATTCGTTTTTTTGAATGTATGATTTTTTAAAAATAAAGATTTACATGACATTTGCACGAAATAGGGGTATACTCTTTAGTAAATAGAAAAGTGCGTTGAAAGGAGTTGTGCAAATGTCATTTTTTCCCAGACCCCATGAAATCTATAAACACTTTAAGGGGGATCTATACCAGATCACCGCGGTAGCGCAGCACACGGAGACAGGTGAACAGCTTGTGGTGTACCAAGCGTTATACGGAGATTTTAAGACCTATGCCAGACCGCTGGATATGTTTCTTAGCGAGGTGGACAGGGAGAAGTACCCTGATGCGGCACAAAAGTTTCGCTTTGAACTTCAAAGTGACAACCCGGAGAGACAGAAAGAGCGGGAGCTTGCTACACAAAAGCGGGAAGTGCCTGGGACAGAGGATAAGGACAAAGCGGGCATGACGGATGTAGAAGAGGCGGAACAGTTGAATCTGGATCCGCAGGTCTTGGAGTTTTTGGATGCAGACTCTTATGAACAACGGCTGAATATTCTGGCAGGCTTGCATCATCGTATCACGGACGATATGATCACCACCATGGCTGTGGCTTGCGATATTGAGGTGCCCGACGGGGAGACAGAGATGAGATACGCCTCCCTCAAGTCCTGTCTGCTGACGTTGGAGAAGTATGAGTGTAATCGGCTTCGCTAATTCAATCTCCACTGTTTGACGAGCCGGTCGATCCGCACCCCTTAGAGTCAGTGTCCTGACAATTGGATGATGCAGAGAGGAGTGGTTTGATGACTCATTCAGAGGCTTGTGTAAAACAGAATAAGATGGTGATTGGAATTTCTGCGAGGGCGCTTTTTGACCTGACCAAGGAACATGAGATTTACGAGAAGCAGGGGGTGGAAGCGTATTGCCGCTATCAAATCGAGCATGAGCAGGAGGCGCTGAAGCCCGGGCCGGGATTTGGGCTGATCCGTTCGCTGCTCGCGCTGAATCGCCGGAGTGGGGAGGAGTTGGTGGAGGTCATAATTATGTCCCACAACAGCCCAGACACTTCTCTTAGAGTGTTCAACACGATCCGGCACTATAGGCTGCCCATTATCAGGGCGGTGCTTGTCAGCGGCGCATCGCTGGCGCCTTATCTGGAAGCTTTTCACACGGATTTATATCTGTCCGCCTGCGAGGAGGATGTGCAGTATGCCATAGACAGCAACATTGCGGCAGGGATTATCTGTACGGAGCAGGGGGGAAGTTTTCAGACAGATTTGACTGGGGAACCGGCCCAGATACGCATTGCCTTTGACGGGGACGCCGTGCTTTTTACGGATGAGTCAGAGCGGATTTTCAGGGCGAGGGGGCTTCATGCCTTCGAGGAAAACGAGGAACGGAACGCGAGAAATCCTTTGGCGGAGGGCCCTTTTGCCAATTTCTTAAGAAAGTTGTCGGATCTTCAGAGATTGTTGGAGACAGAGGGGGAGGCGTGTCCGATTCGCACGGCGCTTGTGACGTCCAGAAGTGCCCCTGCCCACGAGCGGGTGATTCGAACCCTGCGCTCGTGGAATGTGAGGGTGGACGAGGCGTTTTTTCTGGGTGGATTGGAGAAAAAGGCTGTGTTGGCGGCTTTTGGAGCCCAGATTTTTTTTGACGACCAGTCGGTTCATACCCTGAGCGCGGCGCAGGCGGTTCCGGCGGCCAGAGTACCCTATCGCAAGACTGAGGGGAGTTATTCTGATGAGATATCGGAAGATTGTGCAAGCTGAATTTATAGAGCGGAAGAACCGCTTTGTTGCATTGGTGAAACTCGATGGGGAAATCATCAAGGTGCATGTGAAGAACACTGGCAGGTGTCGGGAGCTTTTTTTGCCAGGGATCAGGGTATGGCTGGAAAAAAGCGATAAGGCGGAGCGCGCCACGGCATATGATCTGGTGGCGGTGGAAAAGGAAAACAGGGTGATCAACGTGGATTCCCAGGCTCCGAACAAGGTTGTGGGAGAGTGGCTTCTCAAAAAGGAACTCTTCCCCGACCTTGTTTCCGTGCGTCCGGAGACGGTTTACGGACAATCCCGGTTTGATTTCTACGTGGAGACTAGGACAGAGCGGGTTTTTATAGAGGTGAAGGGAGTCACGCTGGAGGAGGACGGGGTGGTCCGTTTTCCTGACGCGCCTTCAGAGCGGGCGGTAAAGCATTTGGAGGAGCTGATTCAAGCCAGACGTGAGGGATACAGAACATGTGTTATTTTTGTAATCCAAATGAAGGGGGCAAAGTACCTTCTGCCCAATTGGGATACCCACAAGGCATTCGCGGAGGGGCTGGCAGCGGCGAGAGCGGCGGGCGTGGAGCTGTATGCCTATGATTGTGAGGTGACAGAAAACAGTCTGGAGATACGGGAGAGGGTGCCGGTGTTTGTCAGTCAGGAGGAGGCGGAGGCAAATTTAGAAAATCCTTTAGAAAATGCTAATAAAAAATTAAGAATAGGAGACCTTTTTAGTATTCCACAATTGCTCCTGAACTGGTATGATAGGAACAGGCGTACCCTGCCCTGGCGGGAGGAACCCACTGCATACAGGGTGTGGGTGTCAGAGATCATGCTGCAGCAGACCCGCGTGGAGGCTGTGAAGCCCTATTATGAACGGTTTATGAAAAGGCTTCCGGATGTGGCGGATTTGGCTTTGGTGCCGGAGGAGACGCTATTAAAGCTGTGGGAAGGCTTGGGATACTATAACCGCGCGCGTAATCTCAAAAGGGCGGCTGTTCAGATCATGGACAACTACAATGGGAAGATTCCGGCGGATTATGAGGCTCTTATGGCTCTGCCCGGCATAGGCAGCTATACGGCGGGGGCAATCGCCTCCATCGCTTATGGAATCCGAAGGCCCGCCGTGGACGGGAATGTGTTGCGCGTGCTTTCACGCATCAGGAGAGATGAGCGGCTGATTTCGGATGATAAAGTAAAAAAGGCGGTGGAGCAGGAGTTGTTGGAGGTCATGCCCCAGGACAGGCCTGGGGACTTTAATCAGGCACTTATGGAAATCGGCGCCTGTGTCTGTGTGCCGAATGGCGCTCCCCACTGTGAGGAATGTCCCTTTGCCCTACTGTGTATGGCGAGGTGGGACGGGGTGACGGCGGAATATCCCAGAAAAGCGGCACAGAGGAAGCGCGGTATTGAGGAGAAAACCATCCTTGTGATCAGGGATGGGGAGCGCACGGCGATTCGCAGGAGAGGGGATAAAGGACTTCTCTCGGGTATGTATGAATTCCCAACAATGGAGGGGCTGCACACGGCGGAGGAGGTTGCGGATTATCTCGTGGAGAATGGCTTGAGAGCTTTACGTATCCAACCATTGGGGGAGGCAAAGCATATTTTCACACATAGAGAGTGGCACATGAGAGGCTACATGGTGCGTGTGGACGAGCTTGAGGCCGCGGCGCCCTGTGAGGGGACGGCGGATTGGATTTATATCCAGCCGGAGGAGACCAGGGATAAATATCCCATTCCGGCGGCTTTTGCAGCTTACACCCAAATACTTAGCATGAAGCTGGGAAAAGAAAGTTTTGAGGAGGAGCAGTGATGAAACTATTATCTATAGCGATTCCGTGCTATAATTCGGAGAATTATATGAGAAAATGCGTGGAATCACTACTGGTTGGCGGCGAGGATGTGGAGATTTTGATCGTGGACGACGGATCAACCAAGGACAGGACAGCGGAGATCGCGGATGAGTACGCGGCCAATTATCCGAGCATCGTGAAGGCAATCCACAAGGAGAACGGGGGACACGGTTCCGCAGTGAATGCGGGAATCGCCAATGCCACGGGGTTGTATTTTAAGGTGGTGGACAGTGACGATTGGGTGAAGCAGGAGGCATATCTGCAGATTTTGGATAAGCTGAAGGAGTTGATCGGCGGAGATACCATGCTGGACATGCTTGTCAGCAATTTTGTCTACGAGAAGGAGGGGGAGAGGCGCAAGAAGGTAATGCATTACAGGCATATTCTCCCGCAGGATGAAATGTTTACCTGGGGGGACTGCCACCATTTCCGTAAGGGGCATTATATTTTGATGCATTCTGTGATCTTCCGCACCAAGCTGTTGCGGGATTGCGGCATGCAGCTTCCGGAGCATACATTTTATGTAGATAATCTCTATGTGTATGAACCCCTGCCCTATGTGAGAAATATATATTATCTGGATGTAAATTTCTATCGCTATTATATTGGAAGGGAAGATCAGTCCGTGAACGAGAGTGTGATGATTGGGCGTATCGACCAGCAATTGACGGTGAACCGGCTGATGATCGACTATCTGGCGGAGCACAAATATGAGATTTATAAGAATAAGCGTCTGTATCAGTATATGAGAAATTATCTTGAGATTATCATGACGGTGTCTTCGGCGTTGTTGATCCGTTCCGGCACAGAGGAGCATTTGGACATGAAAAAGGCCCTCTGGCAATATCTGAAGGATAAGGACAAAGGGCTGTATTTTTATATGAGGCATGGCATTATGGGTGGTGCCATGAACCTGCCCGGCAGGGGCGGACGGAAGATTTCCGTGGACGCCTATCTCGTCTGCCAGAGGATATTCAAGTTTAATTGACAGAATGCCTTAGTTAATTGCAAAGCAATTTGCAAAGAAGTGTCAAACTTGTTTGACACTTCTTTTGTTAGCGTACAATCTGGGGCTTTGCCTTCCTGCGCTGATGCGCGGCGCGCACCGTGAACACCAGGTCAACGCGGTACACTACCACATACATCACGCCTGCCATGGCGAATGCGGTGAGCACGTCAAAAACAGAGTGCTGTTTGATGAACATTGTGGATAGGATAATGGAAAACGCCAGCAGAAAGGAGCCGATTTGGATTCCTTTTTTTGCGGAGAGTTTTCTGTTATGTGCAATGGCAAGGTGGGCCGCCAGCGAGTTGTACACATGGATGCTTGGCCATAAATTGGTGGGTGTGTCTGTTTTCCACAGCGATGCTACCATTTGGGTAAAGATATTGTCCCTGGGCATGATGCTCAAACGCAGGTGATGACCATTCGGAAAGAGCGTTGACACGATCAGGAAGATGGTCATCCCAGTAAAGAGGAACACGCAGGTTCTATAGTAATCATTTTTATCTGTGAAAAACATATACAGCACTGTGGCAGACACATAGGCAAACCACAGAAAATAGGGGATGACGAACACTTCACAGAAGGGTATGTAATCGTCTACCCTCATGTGAATCACTTGGTAGTGCTTCGTCACGGTGTTTTCCAGATAACAGAACCAAGTCCAATAGATAATGCCATAAATGATTAACGGCATGGCATGGTGATATCTTGTCCATAAATCTTTACACTTTTTCATAATTTTTCCTCCGTGTCGGATGACCCAAACACCTTACAGTATAAGACTTATGCAGAAAAATGCAATGTATTTTTGTAATTCTTCAATAATTCTTCAATATTTTTTAAGAAATTTAAGAAATTAGGGCTTCCTATTTTGGACAACTTGTATTATAATACATTAATAAGGCGACAAGATCGCACTGTCAAGGACACATCCAGGAACTGTCTTCTAGATATAATCCCTTATGGAACGATTATAAATACGAGGAGAAAATAACAGGTTTAGACCTGATTTGGGAGGATTTATGAGAGAAAAATACGAATCATTACCATTACTGCAATTGAAGGAGCTCGCCAAGGTGCGGGGACTGAAGGGAACTTCCGCAATGAAGAAGGCGGAGCTGGTGGAGGCTATGTTGGCGGAGGATGAGCGTCAAAAGAAAGCCGCGGAAGAGGAAAAAATCCAGCAGGCTCAGGAGGAACGCCCCCAGAGAAGCCAAGAGGAGCGGGCTCCGAAGGCTCGGGCGGAGCGTTCCCAGAGAAGTCAAGAGGAACAATCCCAGAGGGCTCAGGAGGAGGCTGCCGCATCCCGTTCACAGGAGAACGGAGAGGACGCCCAGGTTCCCAAGGATTTGGACAGCGGGTTGGAGGCCAGCGGTATTTTGGAAGTAATGCCGGATGGGTACGGCTTTATCCGCTGCGAAAATTATCTGCCGGGGGAGAATGACGTCTATGTGGCTCCCAGCCAGATTCGCCGTTTTGGGCTCAAGACGGGGGACATTCTGTGCGGCAATAAGCGGGTGAAGACCCAGCAGGAGAAGTTCAGCGCCCTTTTGTTCGTGCGCTCCATCAACGGCTATAGCCCGGATGAATGCGCGAAGCGCAAGAATTTTGAGGATATGACCCCCATATTCCCCAATGAACGCATTAAGTTGGAGACGCCGGGTTGTGGCGTGTCCATGAGAGTTATGGACTTGGTGAGCCCTGTAGGTAAGGGACAGCGAGGTATGATCGTGTCACCGCCCAAGGCCGGCAAAACCACTCTTTTGAAGGAGGTTGCCAAGTCGGTTCTGCGGGCGAACCCGCGTATGCATATGTTGATTCTGTTGATTGACGAACGTCCTGAGGAAGTGACGGATATCAAGGAGGCCATCACAGGCGAGAATGTGGAGGTGATCTATTCTACATTTGACGAGCTGCCGGAGCATCACAAGCGTGTGTCTGAGATGGTGATCGAGCGCGCAAAGCGTCTGGTTGAGCACAGAAAGGATGTGGTGATCCTTCTGGATAGTATCACCCGTCTCACCAGGGCGTATAACCAGGTGGTTCCCCCCAGCGGACGAACCCTGTCCGGTGGTCTTGACCCGGCTGCCCTTCATATGCCGAAGCGTTTCTTTGGCGCTGCCCGCAACATGCGGGAAGGAGGAAGCCTGACGATTCTGGCGACTGCGCTGGTGGAGACCGGCAGCAAGATGGATGACGTGGTTTACGAGGAGTTTAAGGGAACCGGCAATATGGAGATCGTGCTTGACCGCAAGCTTTCCGAGAAACGCATTTTCCCTGCCATTGATCTGGCGAAATCCAGCACCCGGCGCGAGGACTTGTTGCTTGGGACGGAGGAGCTGGAAGCTATCAATATTATGCGGAAGGCGTTGAATGGACTGAAATCCGACGAAGCCACGGACAGAATTTTGGATATGTTTTCCAAAACCAAAAACAATGTGGAATTTGTTAATCTGGTCAAGAAGAATAAGTTTATATAGAGCAGATAAACAAAAATCTATGAGGGAAACAAAATAAATATTTTGCAACATTTTGGAAAATAATTTATTTTAGGTATTGCAAGGTTTAGTTCTGTATGTTACAATACTATCGCTGTCTGTGGTTCCATAGGCAGTGAGGATGAGAACATAGAACTAATACCATATTTTTATAGAGAGGTGAGAACATGAAAGAAGGAATCCATCCCGAATACTATCAGGCAACCGTTACCTGCAACTGCGGCAACACGTTCGTGACAGGCTCCACCAAGAAGGAGATTCACGTCGAGGTTTGCTCCAAGTGCCATTCGTTTTACACAGGTCAGCAGAAGACTGCAAGAGCTGACGGACGTATTGATAAGTTCAACAAGAAATACGGTGTCAAATAAGAAGGTAAGGCAAAGGCTGAGGTATTTCTATCTCAGCCTTTTTATTGCGCAGAGCCGCATATGGAATTTAGCTGCTATGCAGCATGCGGCTCGCGCAGCGAGTAGTATCCTACTCGATTACAAAAAATGCGGGAGTAGCTATGGCAAAGAAGAGATGTAGCCGCTATTCCGGAATCGGCGGACAGGCCGTTCTGGAAGGCGTTATGATGAAAAATAAAGAGAAATACGCCGTTGCGGTGAGAAAGCCCAATGGTGAGATAGGGGTGGAGGTAGAAAATTATCAGGGAGTGCTGCATGGCAGCAGCTTGACGAAAGTTCCATTTATCAGGGGGATTTTTAACTTTTTGGATTCCATGATTCTTGGGACGAGGGTGTTGAATTATTCCGCTTCCTTTTACGAAGATGAAAATGAGGATTCCAAGGTGGAACAGACGGCAGAGAAGGTCAGTGGAGGTCAGGGCGAGAAGCTGCTGAATGTGCTGGTCGCGCTCTTTTCCATCGCGTTGGCGGTGGGAATCTTTGTGGTGCTGCCTTTCTTGATATCCTCTTATTTTGAACAATATATCAGAAATGCGTCTTTGCTCGCCATTTTGGAGGGCTGTATCAGGATTGTGATTTTCCTGCTTTATGTGTGGGGAATCAGTGCCATGAAGGATATCAGACGTCTTTACCAGTATCACGGGGCGGAGCATAAATGCATTAATTGTGTGGAGAAGGGCAGACCGCTCACCGTGCACAATGTGATGCGAAGCTCCAGACTGCACAGGCGCTGTGGCACTAGCTTTATCTTTTTTGTCATGATAGTGAGTATTGTGTTATTCTTTTTTATCAGGGTGGATAACGTGGTGCAGAGGGTGTTGTTGCGTATTTTGTTGATGCCTGTGGTGGCGGGGATTTCCTATGAGATCATCCGTCTGGCGGGCAGGAGCGATAATATTATCGTGCGGCTCTTGTCTGCGCCGGGAATGTTGATTCAGCGTATGACCACGAGGGAGCCGGACAAACAGATGGCGGAGGTCGCTATCGCCGCGGTGGAGGCGGTGTTTGATTGGCGGGAATATCTGAAGAAGAATTTTGGCTATGAGGCGGACGAAGACAGGTAGTCGGGGAAATGTGGTATGACCTATCAGGAATGTTATGAAAAGGGAGTCGGGACGCTCGTGGAGGCAGAGGTGCCGGAAGCTTCTCTGGATGCAAGACTTTTGTTGGAATATGTCTGCGGAACGAATCGCAATACACTTTTGGTGCATAATGACAGGGAAGTGACAGTGGATGAGCAGAACCGATACGAAGAGATCGTCAGGCTGCGCGCCCGAAGGATTCCATTGCAGCAGTTGACTGGAATGCAGGAGTTTATGGGACTACGGTTTGCGGTGAATGAGCATGTGCTGGTGCCCAGACAGGACACGGAGATTCTGGTGGAGGAAGTGCTAAGAAACCTTCATGACGGCATGCGCGTTCTGGATATGTGTACCGGAAGCGGCTGTATTATTTTAAGCCTGCTTCATTATTCCAATGACTGCGAGGGCGTAGGAGTGGACATTTCGGCGGAGGCGCTGGCTGTGGCTGCCGAAAACGCGAGGCGGCTGTGCGAGGGTGCCACCCTGACATTGACAGAAAGTGATCTGTTTGAGCATGTGGAGGGCAGATTTGATGTCATTGTGTCCAATCCCCCATATATCAGGCACGAAGAGATTGCAGGGCTGATGCCGGAGGTGCGGGAGCATGAACCCTTGCAGGCGTTGGACGGCGGGGAGGACGGTTTGTTTTTTTACCGCAAAATCATCGAGGAGAGCAGAACTTTTCTGGTGAGCGGTGGTTTGTTGTATTTTGAGATTGGTTTTGATCAGGCGGCAGCAGTCGCGGATTTGATGGAGCAGTCTGGATTTGCCGATATACAGGTAGTGAAGGATTATGCCGGATTGGACAGAGTGGTCTATGGGACGTGGATTGTGCGGTCGTAAGCTTGATTCCTGTGGGAAATGAGTCAGAGGGCAATATATCCGGGTGATGTTTAAGAATGAGAGGTTTATTATGTTTGACAAATTAGAGGATTTATTAATTCGATATGAAGAGATTATGGGTGAGCTTCACGAGCCCACTGTCGCCAACAATCAGGAGCGTTTCAGGAAGCTGATGAAGGAACAGAGCGACTTGGCGCCGATTGTGGAGGCTTATACGGAGTACAAAAAAAGCAAGCAGGACATAGAGGACTCCCTCGCCATGTTGGAGGAGGAGAGCGATGATGAAATGCGCGATATGATCAAGGAGACCTTGAACGACAGCCGCAAACGCGTGGAGGAGCTTGAACAGGAATTGAAAGTTCTGCTGCTTCCCAAGGATCCCAATGACGACAAGAACGTGATCGTGGAAATCCGCGCGGGCGCAGGCGGAGATGAGGCAGCTTTATTTGCAGCGGAAATCTATCGTATGTATGTTCATTATGCCGAGGGCAGGCATTGGCGGGTGGAAATCATGAACGCTGATGAGATTGGGATCGGCGGCATGAAGGAAGTGCAGTTTACGATTACCGGTCAGGGTGCTTACTCCGTGATGAAATATGAGAGTGGCGTGCACCGCGTGCAGCGTGTGCCCGAGACAGAGAGTGGCGGGCGTATTCACACCTCCACGATCAGCGTGGCCGTGATGCCCGAGGTGGATGAGGATATTGACATTAAGATCGAGGACAAGGATATCAGGATTGACGTGATGCGTGCGTCAGGAAACGGCGGACAGTGTGTCAACACCACGGACTCCGCGGTGCGTTTGACCCATTATCCCACGGGTATCGTGGTTTACAGCCAGACGGAGAAGTCTCAGATTCAGAATAAGGCAAAGGCATTTGCCCTGTTGAAAGCCAAACTCTATGATATCGAGCAGCAGCAGCGCCATGATGCGGAGGCAGAGCTACGCCGCAGTCAGATCGGGACAGGAGACCGTTCCGAGAAGATACGCACTTACAATTTTCCCCAAGGACGTGTTACCGATCATCGTATCGGCCTGACAATCTACAAGTTGGATAAGGTGATGAACGGGGATATCCAGGAGATCCTTGACGCCTGCATCGCCGCAGATCAGGCGGCGAAGCTGCTGAAGATGCAAGATAACTAAAGCGAGCCTGATCTGCTGATCAGGGCGGCGAAGCTGTTGAAGATGCAGGAGAACTAAATGCATGAGAAACACCATAAATAAAAATTCTCTATATGTCGGGTTGCGAAAGCTGTCTATGATTTTCATATTATTGACATTACTGTGTCTGGTCGGATGCGGAGAAGCGAAAGACACCGAGGCAGACCAGACCATTCTCCCTCTGCAACCCGAGGAGACCCAAAGCGAAGAAAAACGCAATCCGGAGTTTCAGAGCGAGGAAACACCAAGTCAGATAATTCAAGAACAAGAATCCCAAAACATAGAGATACAGAGTCAGGAATCCAGAGAGCAGGAATCTCAAAAACAGGAATCCCAAGCACAGGATTCCCAAAGTCAAGCGGTTCAGGTGCAGGAAAGTGAAAGTATGGCGCAGGATGCCGACCCGCAGCCTATACCACCACAAGCACCACAATCCGAGTCCACAGGGCGTTTGGTGGTTATTGACGCGGGGCATCAGGCTCAGGGGAACAGTGAGAAGGAACCCATAGGGCCGGGAGCGACGCAGATGAAAGCCAAGGTGGCAAGCGGCACCAAAGGTTGTGTCAGCGGTCTGTACGAATATGAACTGACATTGACTGTGTCAGAAAAGCTTTGCACGGAATTGCAAAACAGAGGTTATGAAGTGATTATGGTACGCACCACAAATGATGTGGACATCAGCAATGCCGAGCGGGCGGAGATGGCGAACGAGGCGGGAGCGGATGCGTTTATACGCGTTCATGCCAACGGCTCGGACAGTTCTAGTGCAAACGGTGTGGAGACTCTGTGCCAGACCAAGGACAATCCCTATAACGCCCCTCTATATGAGGACTCAAAAGCCCTTTCCACCTATGTTTTGGACGGGGTGGTCAGCGCCACGGGCGCGCATAAGCGCAGGGTGGTGGAGACGGATACCATGTCGGGCATCAACTGGTGCCAGGTGCCGGTGACGATTGTGGAGATGGGATTTATGTCCAACGAGGCGGAGGACGCTCTGATGGCGGACGAGGAATATCAACAGAAAATCGCTCTTGGAATCGCGGATGGCATAGATGCGTATTTTGCAGGGAAAGCCGAATAGTGAAAAGAACAGCGCATAAACAGGACGTTTTGCACAAAAAAGTAATGAGATATTACGGACAGTTTTCACAAAATTTAATCATTTGTGCAAAATTAGCTGACATTTTGCTGTTTAATTTGTTAAAATAAGGTTATAACATTATTGTAGGCGAATTGTAGCCTTTTGTGGGCTGACCTGCCATTCTGCGCATTAGGGATGGCCATCATTAAGAAAGGAAGATTCTTGTGTTTAAAAAGGGCGAGTATGTAGTAAGCGGTAACAAAGGTGTCTGTGTGGTAGAGGATATTACTACGCTGGATATTGCCGGCGTGGACAAGGAACGGGAATATTATATCCTGAAGCCTGTCTATATGGCGGGAAGCACAGTTTATGTACCAGTAGATGCGGCGGACAGTTCCCTTCGCAGGGTGCTTAGCCGGGAGGAGGCGGATCGGCTGATTCAGGGGATTCCCGAGATTCCGCTGATCAATATTTCCAATGATAAGCTGCTGGAGCAGGAATATCGTGGTTGCATGCGAACCAATGATTGTGCGGAATGGATTCGGGTCATCAAGACAATCTATCTGCGCAAACAAAAACGTTTGGAGGCCGGTCGGAAAGTGACGGCTGTAGATGCCAAATACTACCGTCTGGCGGAAGACAATCTCTATGGCGAACTGGCGGTATCATTGCAGATGCAAAGGGGCGAGGTGGAGGATTATATCACCAGAGAGATGGAGAAATAAGACTTTTCGTTGACTTATTTTCCAGAAAGCACTTTACATTCCGCATAAAATAGTTTATGATTAGGAATCATAAATGATGATCAAAACGTTGACGAGGACAGTAGGATGTGGAATCGTACCAGAGAGAACCGCCCTGCGGAGTGCATATCATGTGCATGGCAGGTGCTGGAAGCGGTTTTGCAGGGACACATTTGAACACCGCCTCTGAGTGGCTTTAATACAGCCCGGGTGCTTCCGTTACAGGCATACGAGGTGGCAGTGAGCGATACGTTCATTGCAACAAGGGTGGAACCGCGCGTAGAATCAGCGTCCCTTGCAGTCATTGATGGCTGCAAGGGACTTTTTTTGCGCGAGCAATGAGGAGAGCTTGTGCCGTGCTTGCACGAGCACAAGTTGGACGAATGCCGCGACACCGAATGCGCAGCATGAGGTGAGGCAGAACAAAAATTTTAAAAGGAGGCAGCTTATGCTTGAGAAATGCAAAATGATGTTGGACGACTGGTTTGAGGGGGATGTGACACTGGCGAAACTTACGCTTTGGTTGATTGCGGCACTCTGCTTTACCGTGGGGATTGTTTACGGCCTGATGTTGGCGCCGTGGACAAAGGGAGTGAGTATTGGCAGCAATAATGTGGTACGGGATGACTGTCGGCATGGAAGATGCTGTATGGGAGAGGATGAGGAGGATTGAGATGAAGATTACACTGAAAGACGGCACTGTAAAGGAATATAGTGAGGCAAAAAGTATTTATGAGATAGCACTGGATATCAGCGAGGGACTTGCGAGAGCGGCTTGCTGCGGCAAGGTGGACGGCGAGGTGGCCGACCTGAGAACTGTATTGGATCATGATTGTGAATTGACAATCTGTACCGCAAATGACAAGGAAGGTCTGGCGACGATTCGCCACACCACCTCCCATGTCATGGCGGAGGCGGTGAAGAAGCTGTTCCCTGATGCGAAGGTGACCATTGGTCCTAGCATAGAGACCGGATTTTACTATGATTTTGACCATGCTCCCTTCTCCAGAGAGGATTTGGATGCCATTGAAGCGGAGATGAAGAAGATCATTAAGGAGGGGGCAAAGTTGGAGAGATTCACCCTTCCCCGGGAGGAAGCCATCAAATTCATGGAGGAGAGAAACGAGCCCTACAAGGTAGAGCTGATCCGGGATTTGCCGGAGGATGCCGAGATTTCGTTTTATGATCAGGGCGGATTCGTGGATTTGTGCGCAGGCCCTCATCTCATGAGTGTCAAGGGAATCAAAGCATTTAAGCTGACATCCTCCTCCGGTGCATACTGGCGGGGAAAGTCTGAGAATGCCATGCTGCAGCGTATTTACGGGACGGCCTTCAACAAGAAGGAGGAGTTGGAAGAGTATCTGGAGTATCTTGACAATATCAAAAACCGCGACCACAACAAGCTGGGACGGGAGATGGAATTGTTCACTACAGTGGATGTTATTGGTCAGGGACTGCCGCTGCTGATGCCCAAGGGTGCCAAGATGGTTCAGACCATGCAGAGATGGATTGAAGATTTGGAGGACAATGAGTGGGGGTATATGCGCACCAAGACGCCCCTTATGGCAAAGAGCGATCTGTACAAACTTTCAGGGCATTGGGATCATTATAAGGAAGGGATGTTTGTGTTGGGGGACGAGGAGAAGGACAAAGAGGTGCTTGCGCTGCGCCCCATGACCTGCCCGTTTCAGTATTATGTGTATAAGGCAACCCAGCATTCCTACCGGGATCTTCCCTGCCGCTACAGCGAGACCTCCACGCTTTTTAGAAACGAGGATTCCGGCGAGATGCACGGGCTGACCCGCGTGCGCCAGTTTACGATTTCCGAGGGACATTTGATCGTGCGCCCTGACCAGATGGTGGATGAGTTCAAGGGCTGTCTGGCATTGGCAAAGTATTGTCTTGAGACCTTAGGAGTAGAAGGAGATGTGACATACCACCTCTCTAAATGGGATCCGAATAACCGTGAAAAATATATTGGCTCTCCCGAGGTCTGGGAGGAGACGGAGGGACATATCCGCAATGTTTTGCGGGAGTTAAATATTGAATTCACGGAGGATGTGGGCGAGGCTGCGTTCTATGGCCCCAAGGTGGATATCAATACCCGCAACGTGTATGGCAAGGAGGATACCATGATCACGATTCAATGGGATGCCCTGCTTGCGGAGCAGTTTGATATGTATTATATTGACCAAAACGGTGATAAACAGCGTCCTTATATCATCCACAGGACTTCTATGGGGTGTTATGAGAGAACTTTGGCATGGCTGATTGAGAAATATGAGGGCAAATTCCCCACATGGCTGTGCCCTGAGCAAGTGAGGATTCTGCCGATCTCCGAGAAATTCGCTGATTATGCGGCGCAGGTGGAGAAGGAGCTCAAGAAGAATGGGATTCTGGTAACCACGGACGGCCGTTCTGAGAAGATTGGTTTTAAGATCAGGGAGGCGCGGATTGCGAAGGTGCCTTATATGCTGATTGTGGGCCAGAAGGAAGAGGAGGAGGCAAAAGTCTCCGTGAGAAGCCGTTTTGCAGGAGATGAGGGAAGCAAATCCCTGCAGGAGTTTATCAACCAGATTTGTGAAGAAATACGCACAAAACAAATCCGCAAAATAGAAGTGACAGAATAAAACAATCTGTAGAAGGGTAAACTTAATTTTGCGCGGACTGCGCGGAAGGAGGTTTACCATGGCAGATTTAAAGTGTGGCGTAGAGAACTGTACCTACAACAAGGAATGTCTTTGCAGTAAGGGTGATATCATGGTGGGTGGCAAGCATGCCTGTGATTGTGGCGGTACTTGCTGTGAGAGCTTTGCTGAGCGTAGAGAGGGGCATGACTCATTCACAAGTGCGCTTGACCATCCCAGCAGAACCATCAGCATCGACTGCGAGGCAGTGAAATGTGTGCACAACAGCAATTATAAGTGTGTGGCAGACCATGTGGATATCAGCGGATGCGGGGCATGTAATTGCGGAGAGACCAGTTGTGCTACTTTCAAGGAGCGCTAAGTTATGGAAGCGGATGAGATATCGTCCGCTCTACATAAAAATCCAAAATTAGTTGTTGACAAATGATGTGGTAAGTGTTATATTTAACCAGTGCGAAAGGTGTGACAGCCTAGAACACGGCAAAACAAGTAGAGTATCCACTCTCACCTTACGGCAATTAGGCTTGTAAGCGTTCAGATTTTTCATATGTATTCCTGTGGTTTATTTATCGTGGGAAAGTATGTGTGTGATTTGAGTGGATGGCTATGCTGTCCACTTTTTTATTATTAACAAAAGGGTGGTGTGCAAAGCACGGCGCTCGTTGTTTCTTATGATGGAGGTAAACGACCATTAGCGATTTAATGATTAACGAACAAATTCGTGACAAAGAGGTACGTGTAATCGGGGAGAATGGTGAACAACTTGGCATTATGTCTGCGAAAGAAGCTCTAAAGCTTGCGGAGGAGGCGGAGCTCGATCTGGTGAAGATTGCGCCCACGGCACAGCCCCCTGTATGCAGGATCGTGGATTATGGAAAATTCAAGTATGAGCAGCTTCGCAAGGAGAAGGAGGCCAAGAAAAAGCAGAAAACGATCGAGATTAAGGAGATTCGGCTTTCTCCCAATATCGATACCAACGACCTGAACACCAAAATGAATGCTGCAAGGAAGTTTTTGACCAAGGGAGACCGCGTGAAGATAACTTTGCGCTTCAGGGGCCGTGAGATGGCTCACATGAATAACAGCAAGCATATTTTGGACGATATTGCCGAGAATCTGGCTGATGTGGCTGTGGTGGAGAAGGCTCCCAAGGTGGAGGGCAGAAGCATGACCATGTTCCTTGCCCAGAAAAAGTAGGATAATCTATAGGATGCAGGCGCCAGGATAAATCACGGAGTCAAGTATGGCTTCGATCAGGAAATATCCTGTGTGCATCAAATATTGCGTAGTATGCTTCGGCGGTCTGCGCATCAACGAATATTAGGAGGAAATAGTTATGCCCAAAATGAAGACAAGCAGAGCTGCTGCTAAACGTTTTAAAGTAACTGGAACTGGTAAGTTAAAGAGAGCAAAGGCTTATAAGAGCCATATTTTGACCAAGAAGAGCACCAAGAGAAAGCGTAATCTGAGAAAGCCCGCTATCACGGATGCAACTAATGTTAAGAATATGAAGAAGATTTTACCCTATTTATAAGTCGGGCAAGGAGGAGAATGAGACATGGCAAGAATAAAAGGTGGCTTAAATGCCAAGAAGAAACATAATCGTGTATTGAAGCTTGCAAAAGGTTACAGAGGTGCAAGAAGTAAGCAGTACAGAATCGCTAAGCAGTCCGTTATGAGAGCGCTTGCAAGCTCTTATGCAGGCAGAAAAGAAAGAAAGCGTCAGTTCAGACAGCTGTGGATCGCGCGTATCAACGCGGCTGCAAGATTGAACGGTCTCTCCTACAGCAAGTTTATGTATGGATTGAAGCAGGCAGGTATTGAGATGAACCGCAAGATGTTGGCAGAGATGGCAGTAAATGATGCTGAGGGCTTTAAGACTCTGGCAGAATTGGCTAAGAAGAGTCTTGCGTAAACCGTATAAAGCAAAAAGGAAATTGGGGTGTCCCATGCGGATGCCCCAATTCTTAATATTTTCAAACAGTTTAAATTTTTCATAAAATTTTCAATTTTCCACTGGAAATACACACAAAGATGTAGTATAATCTTTTACATGCAGATGTAGTTCATTGGTAGAACATCAGCTTCCCAAGCTGAGGAGGCGGGTTCGATTCCCGTCATCTGCTTTTTTGTTGCCCGAAAATCCAAGGCGCTCAATTTTTTGAAAAATTTGTTATACATGCATATTATAATGAACCATTGCTCATAATAGCTTTGTAATCCTGTGGCAAAAACCACAGGATATTTTTGAATACGGAGGCGTTTGATATGGGGAATAATGACACAACACATTCTGATATGAAGCTTTCCTTTCGCTGGTATGGGCCGGAGGACGCGGTGCCCTTGCAATATATCGCCCAGATTCCCGGTATGAACGCCATTGTGACGGCGGTGTATGACGTCCCGGTGGGCGAGGTATGGCCCAAAGAGTCCATCGCGCGTCTGAAAGCTTCCGTGGAGGCAGTAGGGCTTGCCTTTGAGGTGGTTGAGAGTATCCCTGTTCATGAGGACATTAAGCTTGGATTGGATACAAGAGAGCGCTATATCGAAAATTATTGTGAGAACATCAGGCGTGTGGCGGAAGCGGGGGTCAAGTGTGTCTGCTACAATTTCATGCCTGTGTTTGATTGGACGCGCACGGAGACTGCCCATGTGCTGCCGGATGGTTCCACCACGCTTGCCTATTACGAGGAGCAGGCGAAGGCGGTGAACCCGTTGGACAGCGACAGTGACCTGACGCTCCCCGGTTGGGACGCCAGCTATTCCCGCGCGGAGTTAAAACAGATTGTGGAACAGTATCAGAAGATGAGCGAGGAAATGCTCTGGGACAATCTAAAATATTTTCTGGAGAGAATCATTCCCGTGGCGGTGGAATATAATGTGAATATGGCGATTCATGAGGATGACCCTTGTTGGAGTATCTTCGGGCTGCCCCGCATCATCACCGACGAGGAGAAGCTGGATCGTTTCCTGAAGCTTGTGGATGTGCCGAACAATGGCATCACCCTTTGCACGGGCTCCCTGGGATGTTCCGGTAAAAATGATGTGGTGAAGATGGCTGGAAAATATGCCGCTATGGGACGGATTCATTTTGCCCATATGAGAAATGTGGCTTTGCTGCCCAACGGCTTTGAGGAGCGCGCCCACCTGTCTGCCTGCGGGAGCCTTGATATGTTTGCGATTATGCGGGCATTGTATGACAATGGTTTCCACGGATATATCAGACCTGACCACGGACGCATGATCTGGGGAGAGAGCGGCAGACCGGGATACGGGCTCTATGACCGCGCGCTGGGGGCTGCTTACCTGAACGGTTTGTGGGAGGCTGTGTCGAAACAGGGACAAATGACAAAGCTGCCTGATAATTTTTTCAAAAATTACACTTAATGTATTGACTTTTATGAGTTGGATAATTATACTTTTATTTGTTGGAAATAGATAATCCTCGATAGCTCAATGGTAGAGCACTCGGCTGTTAACCGAGTTGTTGTAGGTTCGAGCCCTACTCGGGGAGCGCAACCTGCCGCTGGAGCGGCAGCTGGAAATCCCGTAAACATCATTGTTTGCGGGATTTTTATGAGAGAAGAAACGGATTATAAAAGCCGGAAAGAAAAAAATACCTACGTAAGCAGGTCAGTAACTATTAACTGAAAAAAACAGGGATTGCGCTGCATACTGAGGTTTGGGGGCTATGACAGCAGAGCTTGCAGTGACTGAAACAGGGACCAGGTGTTTCAGGAAGTGGGATCTGCAGGGCGTCAAAACCACCTGTTATACAAGCGGTTCTGATTGATTACACATTTTAGCGGATTTTAACAGCAGATTGATTCCTATTGCCAAAATAATAAGTCCTATTGCTTGTCCCTGCAGGATATTTGATAAGATTAAATCGTTGTCCGCATCCCATCCATAGATTGTGATCAGATTAGTAAAGAGTAGGGAAAAGGCAATCAGATTTTCTGCCCATGTATAACCACGGCGGATAGGATTCAGAAGATTTATTTGAGACTCAGGTTTGTCGGAAGGTTCTTTCTTGGAATATCTCTGAAACAGTGGATAAATAAGCATCCGCAGTATTAGGATTATCCCATTCAAAATATAAATGGAGCGTGAAAAGGTGAGAATCCGATCCATTTTTATATATTGATATGTTCTTCCCATTGCGAAG
>CAMWLG010000002.1 GCA_947175035.1 uncultured Lachnospiraceae bacterium
CCATCTGTGTGAGGATCGAGGTGTCGCCTGTCTCGCGCACATAAGCACTGGTGCCCGCAATCAACCACAGAGGATCGTCATTGAAGCCGCTTCCGATATCGGAATTGCCCTTCTTGGTGAGGGGCTGATATTGATGGTAAGCGCTGCCGTCCTGGAACTGGGTGGAGGCGATGTCAATAATACGCTCTCTCGCCCTGTCGGGAATCAAGTGCACAAATCCCAAGAGATCCTGACAGGAATCACGGAAGCCCATGCCGCGCCCGATGCCGGATTCATAGTAGGAGGCGGAGCGGGACATATTAAAGGTCACCATACACTGATATTGGTTCCAGATATTCACCATACGGTTTACTTTGTCATTGCCGGATTCCACGGTATATTTGGCAAGCAGTGCTTTCCAATAGCTCTGCAATTCCGCAAAGGCTTTGTCCACACTCTCCTCGGTACTATATTTGGAAAGCATTGCCAATGCAGGCTTTTTGTTGATCACGCCATGGGATTCCCATTTCTCTTCCTGAGGGTTCTCGATGTAACCAAGCACAAATACAAAGGTCTTGCTCTCGCCGGGAGCCAGGGTCACATTTAACTGATGGGAGGCAATGGGGGACCAGCCGCTTGCTATGGAGTTGGTGCAGGCACCTTTTTCCACGGCCTCGGGTTTGTCAGCGCCCCTGTATGCCCCAAGGAAAGCATCTCTGCTGGTGTCATATCCGGCAATCTCCGCATTGACGGAGTAGATTGCATAATGGTTGCGGCGCTCACGGTACTCGGTTTTGTGGTAAATGGTGGAGCCGACCACTTCCACCTCGCCAGTGCTAAAATTCCTCTGGAAATTCTTCATGTCATCGTCCGCATTCCACAGACACCATTCCACATAAGAAAATACGGAAAGGGTTTTGGCTGCATTGGACTCATTGGTCAGGGTCAGCTTGCTGATCTCACAATTATCGTTAGCAGGAACAAAAGTCAAAAGTTTCGCATTCAGTTTATTTTTGGAGGACGTAAAACGGCTGTAGCCGATACCATGGCGACACTCGTAGGAATCAAGCTCTGTCTTGACGGGCTGCCATCCGGGATTCCAGACCGTGTCCCCCTCCTTAATGTAAAAATACTTACCATTCACGTCCCCAGGCACGTCATTGTAGCGGTAGCGGGTCAGCCTGAGAAGCTTGGCATCTTTGTAAAAGGTATAGCCGCCGCAGGTGTTGGACAGCAGGGTAAAAAATTCCCCTGAGCCAAGATAATTGATCCAAGGCAGGGGTGTTTTGGGGGTTGTGATGACGTATTCCTGATTTGCATCATCAAAGTAACCAAATTTCATAGTGTAATCCTCCGTTTTTTTATTCTCGCACAAATCAAGTTAAACGATTAAGTAAAAAGTTTGACTTGATTATACAAAAGGAATTGGAAAAAAGCAACAAAAATATTAATAATATCTGACATTAATGGATTTCAATCCAAAAATGCTGTATAAAAACAGAGAATATTGGAAAATAACATATTTTTTTAAAAAAGAGATTGCAAAATGCAGGGAAGTAGTATATAATTATTTTTACGAAAACGATTAAGTTAGGATGTTCCGGCACGATACATATCTGCAAACAGACAGGGAGTTGATTATATGGCATCATTGAAGGATATCTCTAAGGTCTGTGGAGTGTCGGTGGCGACTGTCAGTAAAGCTCTGAATGACCACAATGATATCGGGGAAGATACGAAACAGTATATCAAAAAGGTTGCGAGAGAGCTGGGGTACTCCCCCAATCTTGCGGCGAGGGCTTTGAAAACCAGCAAAACCCACGGAATTGGCGTTTTGTTTGTGGATGAGGCGAGAAGTGGTCTGACGCATGACTACTTTGCCGGCGTCTTGGACAGTTTTAAGCGCATGGCGGAGAAGTGCGGCTACGATATCACGTTTATCAACAGCAGCAAGAACAGAGCGGGCAGTATGTCCTATCTGGAACATAGCAGATACAGAGGTTTTGACGGCGTGGCAATCGCTTGTATTGATTTTAGTGATGCGAGAGTCGAGGAGCTTTTACTGAGCGAACTGCCGGTAGTGACGATAGACTATGTGTTTAACAACCGTATTGCGGTGTGCTCGGACAATGTGAGTGGCATGAGGGATTTGACAGAGTATATATGCCGCAGGGGACATCAAAGAATTGCATATATCCATGGTGCCGGTTCGGCGGTTACCACTAATCGGCTCTCCAGCTTCTACAAGACGACAGAGCAGTTTGGAATAGAGATTCCGGACGCATATGTCAGAGAAGTTCCTTACCGGGATGCAGATAAAACATATAAAATAACAAATGAACTTTTGGATTTACCGGCTCCGCCGACTTGCATTATCTATCCGGATGATTTCGCTGCATTTGGCGGCATTAACGCCATACGGGAACGGGGACTTCGGATTCCCGAGGATATATCGGTGGCGGGATATGACGGTATTTTGGCGGCAAGATATTTGGAGCCTCGATTGACCACGGTACAGCAGGACACAGAACAGATTGGATGCGTGGCGGCGAGGGAATTGATCAGTCTGATAGAGAGACCCAAGTCCACCATCATAGAGCAGATATCTGTCAAGGGCAGTTTGGTGGAGGGCGCATCTGTGGGCACATTGACCTGAAGTAAAACTGGCATTCATATCGCTGCATAGGGTATGCAGGGATATTGTGATGTTTGCTATATCAGCAAATATCAATAAATGCAACAACTAAACATTTTGAATGGGAGGATGTAAACATGAAGAAAAAAGTACTTAGTGCTTTGCTCTCCGCTACATTGATTGTCAGCATGCTGGCAGGCTGTGGCGGAAACGACACACCCACAACGGGTTCCAGCACACCGGCTCCTTCAGAGCAGGGCAGCAGTGCAGCCGCTGTGGAGAACAACAACAACGACACGGCAGGGGGGGCAATTGCAGCACCCGCTACAGACGGCTGGGATGACTCCAAGAAGATATATGCTTATGCATGGGATGAGGATTTCGGCAAGAAGTTAAATGTTGTTCTGGATAAGTATCCTCAGTACAAGGATTATGTAGAGTATATCAACCTTGGTATGAGCGGTACAGATGGCAAGTATCAGGATGCTGTTGACACTGCTTTTGCAAGTGGTGACAAGTATCCCTCTTTGATTCCTGCTGATAATGATGTGGCTCTTTGGTGGGCAGAAGATGATGACAAGACCCTTGATCTTGGATCTATCGGACTTACTGCTGACTTGATGGGCGACGCTTATCAGTTCTCTATCGACTATGGTACCTGCAACGGCAAACTTAAGGCTGTTACATGGCAGGGAACTCCCGGTTCTTTCACCTACAGAAGAGATATCGCTCAGGAAGTGTTCGGCGTGTCCGAGCCCGCTGATGTTCAGGCGTTGGTAAAGGATTGGGATACCTTCTTTGACACCGCTGCAAAGTTGAAAGAAAAAGGTTACTATATCGTTTCCGGTCCCGATGATATCAAATATCCCGTATTTGATGGTCAGTCTTCCGCATGGGTTACTGTGAAAGACGGTACAGAGTATCTGACTCTGGACGACAGTGTAAACAAGTATTTAGAGTATTCCCTGAAGCTTTACAATGAGGGTCTTACCAACAATACAACTGCATGGAGCGGTGAGTGGTTTGCGAACATGCAGGGTACCGGTAAGGTGTTTGGTTACTTTGGCACCACATGGTTCATGGCTCAGATCCATGGCCAGTCTCATGAAGGAGATACTCCTTCCTTTGGTCAGTGGGGTGCTGTGACAGGTCCTTGTGCATATCACTGGGGCGGTACTTATGTGATGGTTGGTAAGGATACACCGAACCCTGAGCTTTGCGCATTCCTGCTCTATGAGATGACATGTAACGCAGAGACCATGTATGACATCACTGTTAACACAGGTGACTTCGTGAATAACAAGGCTGCAAATGAGAAGCTTGTTGCGGATGGCGACAGCGTGGCTCTTTACATGGATGATGGCAAGGGCAACAAAGATACCATCACTGATCTCTTGGGTGGACAGAATCCTATTCAGGCATGGGCAGAGGCTGCTCCCAGCATCAGCTTGAAGAACCTGACCTATCAGGATGCGAAGATCAAGTCTGTAATTGACAAGGCTGCAACATCTCTTTGGCAGGGTGAGTACAAGACTGTTGACGAGGCAATTGCATTCGTTAAGACAGAGGTAGCTACTCAGACCGGTCTTGTGGCAGAATAATATAAGTTGTCATTCACGCGCATCAGTTGGCCGATTGCCGGCTGATGCGCATTTTAGAAATAAGTATAAATTGTTGGGGGTGTTAAAGTGAAGAAAAAGACGGTAGAATATGGTCGATACGGCATCGTTTTTCTGGTGCCTTTTTTCCTAATCTTTGCGGTTTTCCAATTTTATCCCTTATTGTACACGATAGCGGATTCCTTTGTATATACAGCGAAAAATGGGCGTCAAACAGTGGAATCTGTAGGTTTGGGAAATTATACTAATTACATATTTGGTACGGCGGGCAACGGTGAGATCTGGCAGGCTCTGCTGATCACGATTGTCATGTGGTTATTGAATTTTATTCCTCAGATTCTTTTGTCTCTGCTCCTTGCGGCATGGTTTACGGACGGACAGAGAAAGTTAAAGGCTTCTGGTGCATACAAAGCGATTATGTACCTGCCGAATATCATTACAGCGGCAACCATAGCGGTATTGTACTTTAATATGTTTGATACCCATGGCCCGATCACTTCGTTTTTATTTAAAATGAATATTATTAAGTCAGACGGCTTATTATACAGCGGATGGTTCTCTTTGGGATTGATTGCTTTTATCCAGTTCTGGATGTGGTATGGCAATACCATGGTGGTGTTGACGGCAGGCATCCTGGGTATTAATCCCTCTTTGTATGAAGCGGCTTGTGTGGACGGTGCAACCTCCAGACAGCAGTTCTTCAAGATTACTTTGCCCCTGTTAAAACCTATTTTGCAATACACACTGGTGACTTCCGCAATCGGCGGATTACAGTTATACGATATCCCTCAGTTGTTGAATGAGGGTGCTCCTGTAATTAGAATGGGAGAAGCTTCAGTCTACTCCACCAGGACTGTGGTGATGCTGATCAAACAATATGTTGCCAATGGCGCCACCCAGAACTTTGGTCGTGCGTCGGCATACTCTGTGGTATTGTTTATAGTGACATTAGCAATCAGTATGATTTTCTACATTGCCACTTCTGAGAAAAAGAGTAAAGGGAGGTAAGCAAGGATGACAACCAAGGAAAATATTATGGGAGTGAAAATTTTTCGTACCATCGTCTGTGTGTTGCTTTGTTTTCTCTCCTTGTTCCCGTTTTGGATTTTGTTTGTGAATTCTACACTGCCCTCCAACCAGATTGTCACCGGTATGAAGGTGATTCCCGGTTCGATACAGCAGTTGATTACCAATTATAAAGGATTGATGGTAGGTTCGGAGAAGACCAGTGGAGTTTCCCTGATGCAGGCCATGGGAAATTCCCTGATCATCACGATTCCCACGGTGGTTCTGCAGGTTTACTTTAGTTCCCTCACGGCGTATGCAGTAACCGTCTATCGTTTCAAGGGAAGAGATTTTGTGTGGGCTTTCATCTATGCGATCATGATGATTCCTACTCAGGTTTCCATTGTTGGTTTTATCAAGGTTTGTAACCTGACACATTTGTATGGCACGTTTTTCCCGCTGATTCTTCCTGCGATTGCGGCGCCCACGACAGTTTACTTTATGAAGCAGTACATGGAAGGAGCATTATCCATCAGTCTGGTGGAAGCGGCGCGTATTGACGGCGCCGGGGAGTTTAAGACCTTTAACAAGATCGTGCTTCCGCTGCTTACCCCCGCGATGGCGACACAGGCGATTTTTGCATTTGTTGCATCCTGGAACAATCTGTATACACCTTCACTGATTTTGGCGACCGAAAGACAGAAGGCAACCATGCCTATGTTTGTGGAAGCTTTGAAGGCAAACGATAAGACCAGAGATTACGGGCAGATTTATACTGGCTTGTTTATCACCGTGATCCCGATCATCATCATGTACATATTCCTTGCAAGATACATTATCGGCGGAGTTGCGCTGGGCGGTGTAAAGGAATAATAGGACATAATCAATGGAAGAAAAATCAGAATCAAAGCTGCAGCGGGGTTTGGAGGCCTTTGGGAATATCTTTCTGGTGAACATACTATTCATCTTATTTAGTATTCCCATCATAACCATCGGAGCCTCGCTGACAGCGATGTATACCGTGATGCTTCGCATTGTCCGCAAAGAGGACGGAGTGATAGGGAAGGGATTTGTAAAAGCATTTCGGGAGAATTTCAAAAAGGCGACCGTCATATGGCTGATGGTGATAGCGGCGTGTGTCGTAATTTATGGTGAATTGGTTTATGTGACTAATTTTACCGGAACCATCGTACAGTTCTATAGTATCCTAGCGATGGCGGAGGTAGTATTGTTGGCTGTTACATTACCGTTTCTGTTTCCGCTGGTCGCGCGGTATGACAATACTGTATGGAACACGATTAAAAATGCCTTTTTGTTGTCAGTCAGCAATCTTGGGGCGTGGCTGAAGGTTGCGCTTGCATGGTATGCTCCGATTGCTCTTTCTATGTATTATCCGGTCTTGTTTTTTAGCACATGGTATTTGTGGATCATCATTGGATTCGGGCTGATTGGGTTTGGAACTTCCCATACAATTAATCGTGTGTTTAAACGGACAATGGAACAGCAGGAAAAAGAGAAGGAAAAGAAAGCGTAAAAAATATACATTCCCAACACTTGGAAAAGTCTATTGGCGAATATGCTGATAGGCTTTTTTTGGATGTATAGATTGTAAAAAATGATTGACAATAAAGTATTGAGTATTTTTATTCTATTTTTTATCCTAACACGGTTGCTACACGAAAATATTTAGTATATGATGTAAAGGAAGATGCAACATGAAACACAGGGTTCAGAAATTTGGCAAGTTCCTGTCTTCTATAATAATGCCAAATATCGGAGCATATAACGAATATATAGAGTGCGAAAAAGAAAATGCATCTGACGCACAGCAACAGATGCAGAAAATGAGGGCGGAGACCAAGGATCGAGTCAGGGAGAAAGGACAAATCTCTGCCAGCGGCATCCGGTTAAAACAGCCCTCTGTCTCCAAGGAGGAGGCGATTTGCGCTGCAGGAGAATTGCTGATGCAGCAAGGTTGTGTTGACGAGGCCTATGTGGATGCCATGATAGAGCGGGAGAGACTGCTTAGCACCTATATGGGCATGGGAATCGCGATTCCCCATGGGACATCAGAGGCGAAAGCTTTCGTGAAAAAGAAGGGAATTGTATTGCTGCAATATCCGGAGGGCGTGAAGTTTGGTGATGAGAAGGCTCAGTTGGTCTTTGGCATTGCGGGAGTGGGCGACGAACATATAGCGCTTTTGGAGAAGATTTGTGATGCCTTGGATGATGAGGAGATTTTGGAGGAAATGAAAACCACAGATCGTGTGGAATGGATTTTGCAGGTATTGGAATAGGAGGAGCCTATGGACATACAGGAACAGAAAATACTGAGAGCGTTATCCCATCAATACAAGAACGTCGCGGCGGCGTCTACGGAGGTCATTAATCTGCAATCCATTATGAATCTGCCCAAGGGAACAGAGCATTTTCTGACAGATATCCATGGGGAGTACGAGCAGTTTAACCATGTGTTAAAAAATGGTTCCGGTTCTGTGCGCAAGAAAATCGACGAGGAGTTCGGCAATTCTATCAGCAGCCGGGACAAGAAAAGTCTTGCTACACTGATCTATTATCCGGAGGCAAAGTTGGAGATTGTGGAGAAGGAAGAGGAGAATCTGGATGATTGGTATAAGATTTCCCTGCACCGTCTGGTTAAAATCATCAAGCGTGTCTCTTCCAAATACACCCGCTCCAAGGTGCGAAAAGCGCTTCCGGAGGATTTTGCCTATATCATAGAAGAGCTGATCACGGAGAAGGAGGAGGTGCATGACAAGGAGGCCTATTATAACGAGATCATCCACACCATCATCCGTATCGGCCGCGCACAACAATTTATTATAGCGCTGTGCCATTTGATTCAAAGGCTGGTGATTGACCATCTGCATATTGTGGGGGATATTTTTGACAGAGGACCGGGACCCCATATCATTATGGATACCCTCTGTGCCTACCATTCCGTGGACGTGCAATGGGGCAATCACGATATGGTCTGGATGGGTGCAGCGAGTGGAAGTCTTGCCTGCATTGCCAATGTGGTGCGTATGGCAGCGCATTATGGCACACTGGAAACTTTGGAGGAGGGCTATGGCATCAATCTGCTCCCCTTGGCCACATTTGCAATGGAGACATACAGTGATACCGAGTGCGGGGCATTTGCCATCCGCTTTAACACGGATTACAACACCAAGGATTTAAGTCTGGATATCAAGATGCACAAGGCCATATCCATCATCCAATTTAAGCTGGAAGGACAGCTGATCATGCGCCATCCGGAATTCCATATGGAAGATCGGCTCTTGTTGGATAAGATAGATTACGAGAAAAAGACCGTGACAATAGACGACAGAGAGTATGCTTTGAAGGATACGGATTTTCCTACGGTGAATCCTGCATGTCCCTACGAGCTGACGGAAGAGGAAGCGTTGGTATGCGTGCGGCTGCAGCATGCTTTCATGAAATGTGAAAAGCTCCAACGACATGTGCGATTCCTCTATGCCAAGGGCGGCCTCTACAAGATTTATAATGGGAATCTGCTCTACCATGGCTGTGTGCCGCTGAATGAGGACGGCAGTTTCATGGCGGTGGAGGTCTATGGGAAAAAGTACAGCGGCAAGGCATTGTATGATATTCTGGAATATTATGCCCGAAGGGGATATTATGCCAAGGACAGTGTGGAGCGCTCTGCAGGGCAGGACATGATATGGTATATCTGGGCAGGGCCAGGCTCTCCTGTATTCGGAAAAGCGAAGATGGCTACTTTTGAAAGTTACTTAGTCGAGGCAAAGGAAGCACATAAGGAGCAAAAGAACAGCTACTATAGCCTTTATGAGAAGGAAGAGACCGTGAATGCCATTTTAAAAGAGTTCGGTCTGGATACACAGGGTGCCCATATCGTGAACGGTCATGTGCCCGTGGAGCAGATTCACGGGGAGTCGCCCCTCAAATGTGGGGGCAAGCTATTAGTGATTGACGGCGGGTTCTCCAAGGCGTATCAGAAAAAGACAGGTATCGCCGGCTACACGCTGGTGTGCAATTCCAGAGGCTTATGGCTGGCTGCCCATGAACCCTTTGAGTCCGCGGAGGCGGCGGTCAAAAACGAGTCGGATATTTTCTCGGATTTCTACGAGGTGGAGAGCTTCCCCCGCAGAAAGCTGGTGGCGGACACGGATATCGGCGTGGAGCTTCGGGAGCGCATCTATTATTTGGAGCAGCTGCTGGAGGCTTACAGCGAGGGAACATTGATGGAGGGATAGGAGAAAAAACGTAAAAAGACTTTATTTTTTGACAACACGATGTTATAATGGCTTTATCAAATCAAAAGACCTTGGGATGCATACAAGGTCTTCTTATTGACGTTTCGCCAAATTTCCAAATTTTTAAAGTATTTGTTACTATCACCAATGATTTTTTTGCTTGTACAAAATGCTGAAAGGAGTTTAGTTATTTATGGAAGAAAATGTGGAAATGGTTGTAGATGATAAAAAGCAGCTATTAACATGCTCTGCAGAGATACAAAATTTAATTTATTGTATTCGCGGAAAACAAGTCATGATAGATAATGATTTAGCCATACTTTATCAGGTGGAAACTAAAAATTTAAATAAGGCAATGAAAAGAAATATAGATCGGTTTCCGGAAGATTTTTGTTTTCAATTAACGAAAGAAGAGAATGATTGTTTGAGGTTCCATTTTGGAACCTCAAAAGAAGAAAGCAGAGGCGGGAGAAGGTATATGCCTTATGTGTATACCGAACAGGGAATTGCCATGCTATCAGCAGTGCTTAGAAGTGACATTGCCGTTCGGGTTAGTATTTGCATTATGAAAACATTTGTTGAAATGCGCAAGTACTCAACACACAATTCTTTAATACTGGAAAAATTGAATGGAATGGAGCAACATCAAATAAAAGCTGATCTAAAACAAGAAGTTTTTGAAAAAGAAACAAATGAACGTTTTGAACGAATTTTTGAATACATAGAAACGCATAAAGAAGAAAATCAAAAAATATTCTTTGATGGTCAAATTTTTGATGCATTTGCGTTTATGACAAACCTAGTTTTGCAGGCAAATAAAACGATTATTTTGATTGATGGATATGTGGATATAGTTACATTGAATATACTGGCAAAGAAGAAAACTGGTATTGATGTAACGATTTATACTCTTCCCTCTGCCAGGCTCACGACAATGGATATTGCAAATTTTAATGCTCAGTATCCAAGGCTGTCGGTAAAATATACCACCGTATTTCATGATAGGTTTATAGTAATTGACGGAACAGATGGTTATCATATCGGAGCTTCTATCAAGGATGCGGGTAAAAAGTGTTTTGGCATAAACAAAATAGAAGACATTGCTGTTATCAAGGATTTGTTGCAAAGGGCGTGAATATCAAAAACATGAATGTAGGAAAATATATGGTGGAAGCATTTAGAGAATAACAAGGGGTGATTTTCTCTGTATTGTTGACAGAGATGCTAAATAAGAAAGGTGAAAATATATTTGTGCCTATATCATTAGATAGACAGGGAAAATTAGCGAATGTCAAATACCCAAAAGATAGCTTTCTGTCAGCGAATGATTTTACAATATGATTCGCTTTGATTACTTCTTCCATATCAATTTTCCTCCTTATAACGATTTAATGCCTCTTCCAGTCTGCGGTTTTCTTGTTTCTCCGCCAATACTGATATTAATGTGCTTGCAGCGCAGCTGATTACAAAGCATACAATAAACATGATCCACGCCAGTGGCACGTCTGTGGGAAGCCAATCGAACAAAAAAATAAATACAATGATGGTCGCAAACGCTCCTGCAAACATTGCAATTATTCTTACGACGAGGGGCATTTTCTTTATCAGCATATCCGTCATAAAAATGACCCGCAGGCCGACTATTATGGATATTGCGAACAAAAACTGAACGCTCGTGGATACACTTATGCCTGCGCTTCCCAGAGAAAAAATCGTGGATACACTCTGCGCGGAAGCGCCGAATAAAACACAAAAAATATTCATCAGACCAATGATGATTCCGTATATCATAAACACATGGGAAAAGAATTTTAATATCGAATAACTCTTGTCCATTTAGTTTACCCCCAATCTTTTTTTCAGTTCATCGGCGTATTGCCTTGACGCGATCAACTGCTCACCGTTTTCAAGAGTGATTCGTATTCTGCGGTCAAGATCTGCTTTGAGAGAACGAATGTATTTCAGCCTGACGATACAGGATTTGCTGATCCGCAAAAATCCGACGCTGCAAAGCTTTTCTTCCATTTCGTACAGCTTGAGCTTTGATTCATAACAATCGTCTTCAGTATAAACAATAGTTCGTCTATCCACCGTCTCAATATACGCAATCTTGGAAATATCCAAAATGTGAGCCTCTCCGTCCTTGATTACTGTCAGCTGATTATCCACCATGCGAAGCGCGGCGATAATTTTTTCGGTCTCGGCGGTAAGTCCGCTGCAATTTATAGTCAATTCCGTATCGGAAAGCTCCGGGTTAATATGAATGAAAATTTTCATGTGATCGCCTCCACGATAATATATCATCATAACGCAGGAATTTTTTCAAGAGGGTGCTGCGCGACTTGCCGTTTTTGATACATAAATTACCCGACCATCAGTCTTGTATGCAGGGTTGTAAAAAATGATGGACTTCCTTTGATATTTATAATATTATGTAACTGTTCAGAACCAAGCGAATTTATTGGAAAATGACGATGAAAGCTTGCTTTCATAAGGCATTTTTCCTATAAATTCATTTGGCGAGAGCCAAATATGAGCAAAATGGGAGCTGCGTAGCAGCATTTTGCAAATTGTTCTGAATAGTTACATATTATCATATTGAATCGCGTAAAAATGCCAAAGGGGAATGATCGTATGACGAAAACATTGGATTGGAATGAATACCTTAATACGGCGAGACAGGCTGTGGCGGAAGGGATTGTATTATTGGAGAATAAAAACCAAGTATTACCCTTCGGGAAAGGAATGGAAATCGCCGTATTCGGGCGGATGCAGAACCATTATTATAAAAGCGGGACAGGTTCCGGCGGCATGGTAAACGTGTCCCATGTGACGGATATTGTAGAGGGGCTGGAAGAAAGCGGCATTGTGACACTGAATAAGGAGCTTCAAGCTGTTTATGAGAAATGGGAAAAGGAGCATCCCGTCAATAGAGGGATGGGCTGGGGGACGGAGCCGTGGTCACAGGAAGAGATGGAATTGTCGGAAGATGTGACTAAGAAAGCGGCGGAAAGTTCCGATGCAGCCCTTGTGATCATTGGAAGGACAGCGGGGGAGGATCAGGATAACACGGATACAAAGGGTGCATACCGCCTGACAGATATTGAGGAGGAAATGCTGAGGACAGTGCGGCATCACTTTGCCAAGATGGTGGTGCTCCTGAATGTGGGTGGGATTGTGGATATGCGCTTTTGTGAGGAGATAAAGCCGGATGCCGTGCTCTATGCATGGCAGGGAGGAATGGTTGGAGGGCATGGAACGGCGGACGTGCTCTGTGGAAAGGTCAGCCCGTCCGGAAGACTGACGGACACCATCGCATACGAGATTGAAGAATATCCTTCCCAGGCGAACTTTGGTGATGAGAAACGTAATTACTATCGTGAGGATATCTATGTGGGATATCGCTACTTTGAAACCTTTGCTCCTGACAAAGTACGTTATCCCTTTGGATATGGGCTGTCTTACACAAAGTTTTCCATGACATGCAAGAGCTTTCAATGGGATGCGGAGAAACGGTTGGTAGAAATGGAGGTTGAGGTTGTCAATCAGGGAGACTGTGCGGGCAAGCAGGTGGCACAGGTTTATGTCGGTGCGCCTCAAGGAAAATTGGGCAAACCCGTGAAAGTGTTGGCTGCGTTTGACAAGACAAAAGTCTTAGCGCCTGGGGAGAAGGAAACCTTACATATGGAAATTCCTTTCTCTGCATTTGTGTCCTATGATGACAGCGGGATTACAGGGCATAGAGACTCATTTTTGCTGGAAGAGGGAACCTATTGTTTTTACCTCGGTGAAAATGTCAGGGATTCTCAGCTTGTGAAGGAGGCGGCAACGCCGGAGGTTGTGCTTGAGGAACTGACACAAGCGCTGGCCCCCGTGGAGACTTTTGACAGGATGAGACCTGACTTAGAGATGAAGATTATTTATGAATCAGTGCCAACGGCTTTGATGGCAGCAGGAGAGAAGAGACTTCGGGAGCTCCCGGAGGAAATCAAATACACGGGGCATGTGGGCATACAGCTAAAGGATGTATGCCAAAATCCTTCCTTGATGAAGGACTTTGTTGCGCAGCTTTCTGACGAGGAGCTTGCGTCTATCATCCGCGGCGAGGGTATGGGAAGTTCTCTGGTGACACCCGGAACAGCATCCGCGTTTGGCGGTGTGTCAAAAGCGCTTCGGGAGCTGGGGATTCCGGCGGTATGTTGTGATGACGGCCCCTCCGGTATGAGGCTGGATTGCGGAGCAAAAGCATTCAGTCTGCCAAGCGGGACTCTGCTTGGATGTACATTTAACAGGGAACTCAATTACAGACTTTTCACATTTACCGGGTTGGAAATGATTGTAAATAGAGTGGAATGTCTTCTCGGACCAGGCATGAATATCCACCGACATCCTTTGAATGGCAGAAACTTTGAATATTTTTCTGAAGATCCCCTTGTGACGGGGGCGCTGGCTTCGGAGCAATTGAGAGGATTGAAGGAAAGTGGTGTCTCCGGAACCGTAAAGCATTTTTGTGGAAATAATCAGGAGTATCGCAGACGATATTTAGATTCCGTCATTTCCGGGAGAGCGCTTCGGGAGATTTATCTAAAGGGATTTGAGATAGCGGTGCGCAGCGGATACTGTGACAGTGTTATGACCACTTATGGAAAAGTGAATGGATGTTACACGGCAAGCTCCTATGATCTGGCGACGACGATATTGCGGCAACAGTGGGGATATACAGGGATTGTGATGACCGACTGGTGGGCTGACATTACAGAGACACCGAATGGGAAGCAGGACAAGACGGATTTTGGGGCATTGACGTCTTCGCAGAATGATTTATATATGGTTTGTCCGGACGGGGAAACCAACGCTTCCGGAGACAATACCTTGGAGGCTTTGGCGGCGGGTCGTGTGACACGCGGGGAGTTACAACGGGCTGCCATGAACATCTGTCGGTTTATCCTGCACACACAGACAATGGAGCGACAGCTGGGAACGGCGGCGGATGTGGAAATCGTTGGCAGACCCAAAAGTGAGGATGATTTTGAACTGTCAGAGGTTGAGTATAGGATTGTGGATCGGGACATTTCTGTTTCATTGGAGGAGCCTGCATCCAACATGGGAACAAATTATATCCTTGCGTTTGATGTAAAGGTTTTGGGGAAGTATGAGGTTACTTTGCGGGGAAGTTCAGAGCTCGGAGAGCTTGCACAGATGGCATGTACGCTTTTTTATGCCGGCTCCCCGGAGTTCACGATGACTTTTCATGGAACTGAAGGAAAGCTTTGTGCAATTACCAAAGAAATACTGCTTCCGGAACGCTTTGCGGTAATGAGACTTTATGTGTCGGCACAGGGACTGAAACTCAAAGATATTCGGTTTCATTTGGTGGAGGAGAGCGTGCTTTGAAGACATCTGTATGACTGATTTTCCTAGACCGGATGGCAATTGTGTGGTATACTTATTATAAATTCAGGGATAGTTTTCTTAAGTAATGACATTCAGCAACAGGAGGTGATGTTATGCTTGGCAGCAAGGCAGAGAAGACAGTATCCAATTCAGATAACGTGATTTTGATGGAATGGATTGACCGGGCGATTGCCGGCGATCTGACACCGGTGGATACCAGTCAGCTTCAAGATACTGCATTGGCAGAGAAATATAACCGGCTTTTACATTCCTTTGCACATTTGACAAATAATTATGTGCTGCATCTCAATGATTCCATGTCCCTCTTGGGTGACAGCGGACGCGTCAAGAATATGATCGAGCGTTTGGATTCCCAGACATCTGCCATCAATGACATGAAGGACTCCAGTTGGAAATTAGGAGATTCCATTCAAAATATTCGGGGCGCGGTTTATAATATTCAGGAGAAGACCCACACCGTCATGGAGGATGCCAATTCTTGTGTGGAAGATATGAATTCCAGCATTCGTACTGTGGACGCTTCTGTGGAGAGTGTTCTGCAGATCAATGAGCAGATCATCAATTTTCAGGCACAGGCTGCCAAGATTAACGAGATTATTGATATTGTCAAAAAGGTGGCCAGCAAGAGCGGCCTGTTGGCGTTGAATGCTTCGATCGAGGCGGCCCGGGCGGGAGAAGCGGGCAAGGGCTTCGCCGTGGTTGCCAATCAGGTGAAGGAGCTTTCCGCCAATACTACCCGGTCGGCGGAGGATGCTATGGCCTATGTGCATGAACTGTTAGATGGCGTTTCCAATCTGGCGGAATCCATCAATGCCACGGCAAACCAGCTCTCTTCCGGGAATACCAATATTCACCATTCTCTGGAAAGTCTGGAACACATGCACGAGAGTATGAAGCTCATGGGTTCTGAGATAGACAATATCCACGGTGAGATCGACACTCAATCCGGTCTGACGGATTCCTTTATGGCATCCATCGGCACAATGGTTGCCGGCTATGATGAGTTGTCCAAGGATTGTGTAAGCGCCGGTGCGCATCTCTTTAAATGTGCCCGCCGGATTGATATGCTGCGCTCTGACGTGGCAAGGAATCACGCACAGCTCTACACGCAGGACTGGATCACTGTGTTCCAGATGGATCATTTTATTCTTGCATGGCGTATCTACAATAATATAGCAGGATTTGAGAAATTAGTGATTACACAGGTCAACAATACTACCGGGTGTAAGTTCGGTAAATGGTTTACGGCACAGACAGACCCTCGTATCACGGGGGCTGTGGCCTTCAAAAACGCGGTCAGATATCACAGTGAGTTTCATGCCCATGCCGTGGATTCCTTCAATGCCAACGAGGAAGGGAACAAAGAGGAGGCTATTCGGCACTTCCAGCTGGTGCATGATGTTTACCCCAAATTGTCGAAGGCGCTGGAGGAATTGAAGAATGTGGTTGCCTCCACGGGAGATACGGAATTTACCGTGATGGAGGATATGTGAGTAAGGTTATTGATAGTTGGAAAAATGGTCAATATAAAGAAGTTTGGGTTTATTCAAAAGAAACAGAAAATGATGAACGAGCACTGTGTGGGTTAATAAATGGTGATTGGGGTTGGCTTAATTATTATAACGAGGAGGGCGACGCTGGATTAAGCTCCAGAAACCCGAACTATGCTGGCACAGATAATGATAATAAGACCATGGATTTTATGACAAACGGTGAACTTGACCCTTATCCCTTATCTTATGTATTGCCGGCAGAGCAGGTAATGAAAGCATTGGATTACTTTGAAAAGTATCACGAACTGCCAACATTCATATCATGGCATGATGATGAGTTCGGCTAACAAAATTTAGGATTGATTATTTTTTCCAAAAATTACAGGTGAACAAATAGAAAGGATATGGTATAATCTTTTTGTCCAGAGCAGAAGATGACTGGATAGGCGCAGATAACTATAGTAAACAGTATAATTTCGTTTGCTATTATGGTAATCGGTAGAAAGAGAACCGGGAAAAGGAGTGGATTGGTTGGATAATAAAAGCAGAGAGAGGCAGTTCAGGAGCATTCTCTATGAGCTTGAAGGGAATCCAGACATACAGAAAATGAAGCAATACTCCCAGCACAAGGTGTCAAACACTTTTACACACAGTCACAATGTAGCGGTTTATGCGTACTATCTGGCCGAACGCCTGAAATGGGAAGTGGATATGAGGGCGTTGGTTATGGGTGCCATGCTTCACGATTACTATTTGTATGATGCACGCAAGAGCAGCATTGGCGGTTATCGGCATGGAATCGGGCATCCTTTGACAGCCCTTGCGAATGCCGACAAGATTTTTGAGCTTAGTGCCAGAACCAAGAATATCATTACCAGCCATATGTGGCCACTGACCTTTTTACATCTGCCTAAATGCAAAGAAGCGGTGTTGGTCAATATCGCGGACAAGTATTGTGCATTTATGGAGATGGGGCGAGGAATCGTGCATATAGAGCAGGTTATGGGAAAAATGTAAAAGTATTCGCCATTGATCTTATGATGTGTTGAAATGCGGGTGTGACAGAAAAGGTTAAAATCTTTCTTGTTACACCCGTTTCTTATGCGCAGAGGCATCTTTCTATCACAAAATTGACATATTTCGGCATATGAGCGGAGACGGAGGGATTCGAACCCTCGTACCGGCGAAAACCGATAAACTGATTTCGAGTCAGTCCCGTTACGACCACTTCGGTACGTCTCCGTATGAATAAGTCCTTGTTCATTTTATCTGATAATCTTAAGCTTTGCAACCCCTTTATGAAAATTATTTCCTTGCGTGTTGTCACTTTGGCAAATTTGGGATATAATTAGATAAACTGGGTTGATTTGGTAAAGTTTCATGGATACAAACACCAAGAGAAGGAGGATCAGATATGAAAAGAATCGGTATGTTGACCAGCGGGGGAGACTGTCAGGCGTTGAACGCGGCTATGAGAGGCGTTGTAAAGACCCTGCTGAACAGTGACGAGCAGGTGGAGATTTATGGTTTCCTGGATGGTTACAAGGGATTGATCTACAGTAAGTTTCAGATGTTGACAGGCAGGGATTTCTCGGGCATCCTTACCAAGGGTGGTACGATTCTGGGGACATCCCGCACACCTTTTAAGACCATCAGGGAGCCGGACGAGAACGGGCTGAACAAGGTGGAGGCCATGAAGCAGAATTATTATAAGCTGAATCTGGACTGTCTGGTGATTTTGGGTGGAAACGGAACGCACAAGACAGCGAATCTGTTGCGCGAGGAGGGTTTGAATGTCATTACCCTGCCTAAGACCATCGATAATGATCTGTGGGGAACAGATATGACTTTCGGTTTCCAGAGTGCGGTTGATATTGCCACGGACGCCATTGACTGTATTCATACGACGGCGGCTTCCCACGCACGCGTATTTATTGTCGAGGTTATGGGGCATAAGGTGGGATGGCTTACTTTGAATGCGGGAATGGCGAGCGGCGCCGATATTATCCTGGTGCCGGAGATTCCTTATGATCTGGACAAGGTGATTGACAAGATTGAGGAACGCGACAGGACAGGTAGTCGCTTTACAATTATTGCGGTGGCGGAGGGTGCCATCTCCAAGGAGGATGCGAAGCTCTCCAAGAAGGACTATAAGAAAAAACTGGAAAACAGAAAACATCCTTCCGTGTCCTATGAATTGGCAGCAAAGATTCAGGAGAAGACAGGGCGCGAGGTGCGTGTGACGGTTCCCGGACATACGCAGCGAGGCGGAAGTCCCTGTCCTTACGATCGTGTTTTTGCAAGCCGTCTGGGTGCGGAGGCAGGCAAGCTGATTCTGGAAGGCCAGTATGGATTTATGGTGGGTTACAAGAATCGTGAGATCGTGAGAGTGCCTTTGGAGGATGTGGCAGGTAAGCTGAAATATCTGTCTCCCGATGCCACGATCGTGCAGGAGGCAAAGCTTCTTGGAATCTCCTTTGGCGACTAGAGGTGATAATTAGAGAAAGGAACATGATTTCATGTCCTACATGGCTTTATATCGTAAGTTCCGCCCGGATTCCTTTGCGGATGTAAAGGGGCAGGAACATATAGTGACCACCTTGCAGAATCAGATCAGGGCCAATCGTATCGGTCATGCGTATCTATTCACCGGGACGCGGGGGACAGGCAAGACAACTGTGGCGAAAATTCTGGCAAAGACGGTAAACTGTGAGAATCCCACGGAGGACGGCCCTTGTGGGGAGTGTCGTATCTGCAAGGCGATAGCAACCGGTTCCAGCATGAATGTGATTGAGATTGACGCAGCATCCAATAATGGCGTGGACAATATCCGCGAGATTGTAGAGGAGGTGTCGTATTCTCCGGCTGAGGGCAAGTATAAAGTTTATATCATTGATGAAGTGCATATGTTATCCATAGGGGCTTTTAACGCATTGTTGAAGACCTTGGAGGAACCGCCTTCTTATGTGATTTTTATCCTGGCGACCACGGAGGTGCATAAGCTTCCAATCACGATTTTGTCCAGATGCCAGAGGTATGATTTTAGGAGAATTTCCATCGATACCATCACGGATCGCATGCGTGAGTTGACGGATGCGGAGGGCGTGGAGGTAGAGGATAAGGCGTTGCGATATGTCGCCAAAATGGCGGATGGCTCTATGCGGGACGCGCTGAGTCTGTTGGATCAATGCATTGCATTTCATATGGGTAAGGAGCTGACTTATGACAAGGTCTTGGATGTGCTGGGCGCGGTGGACACGGAGGTGTTCAGCCGGCTGCTTCGCCATGTTTTGGGGCGCGAGGTGACAGGCTGTGTCAAGCTGTTAGAGGAAATCGTGATGCAGGGACGGGAACTCACGCAGTTTGTGACGGATTTCACCTGGTATCTGCGGAATTTAATGCTGGTGCAGTCCTCGGATCATTTGGAGGATGTGATAGATATGTCCTCGGATAATCTGGCGCGCCTTAAAGAGGAGGCCCAGATGATTGAGACGGACAGGATTGTCCGGTATATCCGTATTTTTTCCGAATTGTCGGGGCAGATCCGCTATGCCACGCAGAAACGTATTCTGGTGGAAATCGCGCTGATCAAGTTGTGCAAGCCGGATATGGAGACTACCCAGGACGCTTTGATCGATCGGATTCGTCAGGTGGAGGATAAGCTGGAAAACGGCATAGTGGTACAGGAAGGGTCTCCCGGCGCCATGCAGGGGGCGGCCTCGTCCGGCGGCGCGGCAGCTACGCGTGGACAGCGACCTCAGCTTCCCAAGGCGATTCCGGATGATATCAAGGCGATTGTGGCAAAATGGTCGTCTATCGTGGGGAATGCAGATAATCCCATGAGGATGTATTTGAAGGGAGCACGCTTAAGTCTGGGCGGTGATAATTGTCTGCAGGTGGTGTTGGAGGACGGACCCGCGACAGATTATTTTAACAGACATCCAGAGCATAAGGAACAGCTGGAAATGATTTTGGCTGATTTTGCAGGGAAGGAAGTGGCGGTCAGCATACAATCCGTGGACGGTGACAGGGATTTTGAAGATCATTATGTGGATCTTTCTCAGGTCATTCACATGGAGATTGAGGAAGAGGATTAATATTTCAATAAATATAAAAATGAATTGGAGGATGAAAGATGGCAAAACGTGGAGGATTTCCTGGGGGCGGAATGCCTGGTAATATGAATAATCTGATGAAGCAGGCTCAGCGTATGCAGCGTCAGATGGAGGAGGGGCAGAAGGAGCTTGAGACAAAGGAGTTTACCGCAGCTGCCGGAGGCGGGGCGGTTGAAGTGACTGTGACCGGCAAGAAGGAGTTGGTGAGCATCAAGCTTGCGGAGGAGATTGTGGATCCCGAGGATATTGAGACTTTGCAGGATGCGATTCTCGCGGCGGTCAATGGGGCACTGCAAAAGGCGGACGAGGAGAGCGAGGCGCTTATGAGCAAGATGACTGGCGGATTGGGAGGCTTTCCTTTCTGATGGATCTATACAGCGGACATATCAATAAATTGATAGAGGAATTGGCGGCGCTGCCCGGCATTGGCAGCAAATCGGCTCAGCGATTGGCTTTTCATTTGATCAATATGCCGCAGGATAAGGTGAACCGGCTGGCGAATGTCATGATGGAGGCCAAGGCGAATGTGCGATATTGCAGTGAGTGTTATACCTTGACGGACAGGGAGATCTGTCCCGTGTGCGCCAATGTGAAACGCAATCATGGTATGATCATGGTGGTGGAGAACACGAGAGATTTGGCGGCATATGAGAAAACCGGCAAGTACGAGGGGGTGTATCACGTGCTGCACGGCGCTATCTCCCCCATGCTCGGCATCGGGCCCAGTGACATCAAACTGAAGGAGCTGATAGAGCGGCTGGAGGGAGACGTGGAGGAGGTGATCATTGCCACCAATTCCAGTTTGGAGGGCGAGACCACTGCCATGTATATCAGCAAGCTGATCAAGCCCACAGGGGTTCGGGTGACGAGGATTGCCAGCGGCGTGCCGGTGGGCGGTGATTTGGAATATATAGACGAGGTGACACTGCTTCGCGCGTTGGAAGGCAGAACGGAATTATAGAGGAGGTAAAGGAAATGGCTGTGACGGTGGAATCGAGAGCCTTTGGCAAGAGTGTCGAGGGCAAGGAGATTGTTCTGTATACGATGAAGAATGGGAAAGGAATGTCGGCCTCGGTCATGAATCTGGGCGCTATTCTGGTGGAGTTGAAGGTGCCGGATAAGAATGGTAAAGTGGATGACGTGGTTCTGGGGTTTGACAGCGGGGAGAAATACTATACCAATCCAAGCTTTTTTGGCGCGGTGATCGGACCCAATGCTAACCGTATCGGCGGGGCGGCTTATACATTGGACGGTGTGAACTATCAGTTGGCTGTAAATGACAATGAGAATAATCTGCACAGCGATTATCAGAAGGGATATCATGTGCAGCTTTGGGATGCGGAGCCTCTTGCGGATGGCGTGACGTTTACGATCACGGATCAGGATGGCAATATGGGATTTCCCGGCAATAAGAAGCTGCAGATTACATACAGGTTGGATGAGGAGAATGGTTTGTCCTTACACTATCACGGCAGCAGTGATAAGAGAACGATTCTGAATCCCACCAACCACAGCTACTTTAATCTTGAAGGCCATGCCGCGGGAAGTATTGAGGGGCATTCCCTGTGGATGAAGGCGGAGAGCTACACCCCTGTGGTAGCGGGGGCAATTCCCACGGGAGAGATTGCGTCTGTGAAGGGGACGCCTATGGACTTCACGACCAAAAGGATTGTGGGGGCAGAGATTAATGCGGATATGGAGCAGTTGAAGCTTACGGGCGGCTATGATCATAACTGGGTGATCGCGGGGGCGGACGGCAAGCTGCAGCATATTGCCACTGTGGAAGCGCCAAACAGCGGCAGGGTGATGAAGGTGTATACGGATTTGCCCGGAGTGCAGTTCTATGCGGGTAATTTTATTGATGAGCAGATGGGAAAGGAAGGTGCGGTTTACAATAAGCGCCATGGACTTTGCCTGGAAACTCAGTATTTTCCGGACACGATTCACCATGACAATTTCCCCTCCTGTGTGTTCGGGGAGGACAGGGATTATGATTCCATGACAATATATCGTTTTGAATAAGGGGATTCAAAGCATTTCCTGAGGCGGGAAATTTGTCGAGAAGTTTTTCGGATACTCCGACAAAGAATGCTAAAATACCTTGTATGCTGATGCTATGATGTAGCAAAAATAACTTGTCAGACACGGCATGGGAGGTGTTTTGTATGGAATTACCCAAAAATATCACACAAATCGGAGAAGTTGGCAAAACTTGCAAAATCTACGTTGAGGATTATGTTGTATCTTACATGAAACAGCTGAATCAGGCAGCTTTGGATAAAAGCATGGCGATCGCTCTGTATGGTAAGCGCAGGGAGGAGAATGGCATTGTCTATTATTTTGTGTATGGGGCATGCAAGCTGGACTTTCTGCAGCGGGAGGTAAGGCATCTCTCTCAGGCACAGAGACAGGAGATTGACCGGCTTCGCAAGAAGTATTTTCCAGAGCACACATTTGTGGGATATCGTCTGTTGGATGGTGATATGATAGAGGGGTTCCATATCTGTGAGCAGGATATTTGTAGATACATATCAGGATACGCCCAGTTCTATGAGAAAAATGACGCAATGCTGGCTTATATGCTGGATGTGCGGGAGGAGACGGAGCCCGAGCAGGTCAATCAGGAGAAATATGAGGAAGTGAAAAAGCGGCAGGAAGAGCGCAGGGCTTCCTCGGAGAATCAAATACGTGCGGTAAGGAATACAAACAATATCCGCCGCATGCCGACTCCCGTCAATCTGCAAAAGATGCGGCTGACGGCAGTGGGAGTGTTCGCACTGTTGTGTCTCTTAGGGATTGCTACATTCCGGGAGGACGAGCTCAAGAATAGCGAAAACAAGAATGCTTTGGACGCCGTGGCGACTTCGGGTGTCGTGCAAAAGGACACGCTGGTGATGGAGGACAAGCTGGATCAGGTTCTCTTGGAAGAAAATCAGTCCGCAGGGAAAAAGACAGATGTGTCAGAAAAGGAAAGCGCGAATCCTGAGCAGGCGAAAGTAGAGGCATCAGAGCCGTCGGAGGTGCAGGCATCCGCAGCAGTACAGCAGGCGGAAAACAAGCAGCCTACAAGTGTGGAGCAGCCGTCCGAGTCTGAGCAGCAAGCTAAGGGAGACCAGCAGGTAAAGGGAAACTTGCAAGAAGGCTCGAAACCTGCGCAGACAACAGAGGAGACCACGGCAGCAGGAGAGACTGTGGCAACCTCGGCGAAACCAGAAGTGACACAAACGTCACAACCTGTATCCGGGGCCGTGGCATATGTCATTCAACCGAAAGACACCCTGACAGCGATCAGTATACGTCAATATGGGACGGATATCCGTGTGGCAGATATATGTAATCTGAACAAGATAACAAATCCTGATGACATAAAAGAGGGGCAAGTCATTATGCTGCCCAAATAATTTACGAGGTATTTCATGGCAGATATCAGAAGCTACCGCAAAGAAAAGGAAAAAAGAGAACAGAGCCGCAATGATTATAAATCCAAAATCATGCGGTACAAGTTAAAAAATGTTTACCGCGTGTTGTTGGTGGCGGCAGCGTTTCTGGCAATTATCGCGTTGGTCATGGTACAATATAAGCGCCATATATACAGCAGTTATGATATTGTATCCACTATAGCTTTAGAGGGTTCTGCGGGTGCGGAGAACAGACGGATTCAAAACAGTATCCTTACATACAGTAAAGACGGCGCCCACTGTACCAATAGAAAGGGCGAGGTGACATGGAATCAGACCTATGAGATTCAAAATATCAGGCTGGCAATCTGTCGCAATGTGGTGGCGATCGGCAATTATAATGGCAGAGAGATCTATGTGCAGGATACGGACAAGCAGCTAGGGACGATTACCACCAACCTGCCGATTCATGATATCGCGGTTTCCGCCACGGGAAATGTGACAGCAGTATTATATGACTCAAAGGTTACAAAGATCGATACTTATGACGTCACGGGCAAAAAGCTCTTTTCAGGAGAAGCGAATATGAAGGAGACGGGATATCCCGTGTCGGTCAGCCTGTCTCCCAATGGAGTGTTGTTGGCTGTGAGTTATATCTATCTGGATGCGGGGACATTGACGACCAATTTATGCTTTTACAATCTGGATGCCGTGGGAGACAGTAAGCAGGATCAGACGGTGGGTATTTATTTTTATCCGGATGTGCTGATTCCGGAGGTGCATTTTATGGATGATGAGACAGCGTTTGCGGTGGGGGATGACCGTTTGGTGATATTTAAGGGCGGGCAGACCCCTGTAAACACTGGAACATATATGTTTGACAACGAGATCAGGTCTGTATTTTACAATGAAAAATATGTGGGGCTGGTGTTTGGTGCGGACGACATGGAGCACAATTATATGATGCATGTTTATAACACGGACGGCAAAAAGGTAGACACTTATTATTTTGATCTGGATTATCAGGATATCTTTTTTGAAGAGGAGGGTTTTGTTGTCTACAACGACAGTGAGTGTCTGATCATGACCTATGATGGCGTGGAGAAATTTAACGGGTATTTTTCCAAGACGGTGGATTTACTATTCCCTGCGAACGGGGCATATAAATATGTGATGGTGACGGAGAATTCTATTGACACCATACAATTAAAATAGGAGTACAAGGGAGAAATGGAAATTAACGTTTTATTGGTGATCGTGTTAGTGTGTTTGGTCTTGAAGATATTGGACGGCTATCAAAAGGGGATGGTGAAGGAGATTATTTCTTTTGTGTCGCTGATATTTTTGTGTCTGGTGGTGGCGTTGATTGGGAACGGGTTGAGCGATTATACGAAAGGAAATTTTTTGAATGTGGCGGTGGTAGTGTTATTGTTGGCGGTGGTGGGAATTGTGCATCATATCGTCAATGTGGTTGTCCTGCCCGCGAAACTGATCGCCAAGCTTCCTGTGGTGCACAGCGTGGATAAGATTCTGGGAGTAGTGGTTGGAATCATGGAGACGGTCTTGATTCTTTGGACGGTTTATACGTTTACCATGATGATGGATTTGGGGATGATCGGTGAATATATACGACAGGGCACGGTTTCCAGTCCTGTGCTCACTTGGTTCTATGAGCATAACCAACTGGCGGGGTGGCTTGAGATTCTCGGGGCGGAGGTGACATCCAAGCTGCATTTGGATTTTTAAGAATGTGAGGGCTGAACTGTTACAATTAAAAAAATTAAAAAAGGTATTGCATTTTGTATGAATTTAGGGTATCTTATAGGAGATGAGGCGATGTCTCATTTCCATATAGGTATTTTAGGACGAAGATGTTCCAATAGTAACCAGTTTACTTTGGGACGTTTTTTTTAGGATAAGAAGCCATATGGTAAAATATGTAAAAGGAAGGGAGTAATGAAGATGAGCGAGGCTTTAAACGTGGAACAGATTTTTGCCAGCAAAGTATTTACTTTGGGAAAGATGAAGGAAAGACTGCCCAAGAATGTGTTCAAGGAAGTAAAGAGGGTTATGGATCAGGGCGGCGAGCTGTCGCTGGCAACCGCTGACGTGGTGGCAAAGGCTATGAAGGACTGGGCGGTGGAAAATGGCGCGACCCATTATACACACTGGTTTCAGCCGCTGACAGGCACCACGGCCGAGAAACACGATTCCTTTGTGACTCACCCCGATGCAGAGGGTAAGATGCTGATGGAGTTCTCGGGCAAAGAGTTGATCAAGGGTGAGCCGGATGCATCCTCATTTCCCTCTGGCGGTTTGCGCGCTACCTTTGAGGCGAGAGGCTATACCGTGTGGGATATCACTTCTCCCGCATTTTTGAAGGAGGACGCCACAGGCGTGATTCTTTGCATCCCCACTGCATTCTGCTCTTACAAGGGAGAGGCGCTGGATAAGAAGACACCGCTTCTTCGTTCCATGGAGGCAGTCAGTGAACAGGCGTTGAGAATCGTCCGTCTCTTTGGCAATACAGAGGCGACGAAGGTTGTGGCAAGCGTGGGCCCTGAGCAGGAGTATTTCCTGGTGGACAGGGAGAAATATTTAAAGCGCGATGATTTGATCTTTGCGGGGCGTACATTATTCGGTGCTCCCGCGCCCAAGGGACAGGAGCTTGAGGATCATTACTTTGGAACGATTCGCGAGAGAATCGGCTCCTATATGAAGGATTTGAATGTGGAGCTTTGGAAGCTCGGTGTTACGGCGAAAACCCAGCACAACGAGGTGGCTCCTGCGCAGCACGAGCTGGCGCCCATCTATGAGACGGCGAATATCGCGGTTGACCACAATCAGCTGGTGATGGAGACCATGAAGAAGGTTGCGGGTCGTCATGGCATGACATGCCTGCTTCATGAGAAGCCCTTTGCCGGCGTGAACGGCTCCGGCAAACATAACAACTGGTCTCTGGGGACGGACAATGGCGTGAACCTCTTGGATCCCGGTGATACACCCAATGCAAATATTCAGTTCCTTTTGGTTTTGGCATGTATCATGAAGGCTGTTGATACCCATGCGGATTTGCTTCGTCAAAGTGCATCCGACGTGGGCAATGACCACAGATTGGGTGCGAACGAGGCGCCGCCTGCAATTATCTCCATGTTTTTGGGTGAACAGCTTGAGGATGTGGTGAAGCAGCTGGTTGAGACTGGCGAGGCGGATCATTCCATTCAGGGCGGTAAGCTGCAGACGGGTGTATCCACGCTGACGGATGTGGATAAGGATGCCACAGACAGGAACAGGACTTCACCCTTTGCCTTCACGGGCAATAAGTTTGAGTTCCGTATGGTGGGAAGCTTTGATTCTATCGCTGACCCGAATACAACCTTGAATGCCATTGTAGCGGAGGCTTTTTGCGAGGCGGCTGATACATTGGAGAAGGCGGATGACTTCGAGATGGCCGTGCATGATTTGATCAAGGAGTACATGACCAAGCACAGGAGAATTGTGTTTAACGGTAACGGTTATTCTGATGAGTGGGTGGCCGAGGCTGAAAGGCGCGGACTTCCCAATATTAAATCCATGGTGGAGGCTTCCTCCAGTTTGACGACCGACAAGGCGGTGAAGCTGTTTGAGCGTTTTGGTATCTTCACAAAGGCAGAGTTGGAGTCTCGCGAAGAGGTGCTCTATGAGACCTATTCCAAGACCATCAACATAGAGGCTTTAACCATGATTGAGATGGCGAAGAAGCAGATTCTTCCCGCTGTGATCAAATACACAAAGACATTGGCTGACGCAGTGATCGCAGTGAAGGAGGCGGGGGCTGATGCGTCCGTCCAGATGGAGGCTTTGGACACCGTGACCGAGAAACTGTCGGAGGCCAAAAAGGCGCTTGCGGTATTGGAGGAGAAGACTACTGCGGCAGGCAACATTGCGGTGGAGAAGGATAAGGCATTCTTCTTTAAGGATGAGGTGTTCACTGCCATGGCTGCTTTGAGAGCGCCTGTGGACGCGTTGGAGACCATGGTTGACAGGGATGTATGGCCGATTCCTACATATGGAGAGCTGATTTTCGAGGTATAAAGATCAGGTTGGTCAGAATAGTTATAATCATGTGTATAAGGCTGGGCTCGCACGGTATCGTGCGGGCTCTGTCTGTTCATGCGCAATGTATATTGCTGCTTTGCAGCACGCACCCAAGTAGTGCGATTATGGCGTTTTCGTGCAAATTGACGGGATAGGGGCAAATGACGGGAAGTAATTTGGATAATTTGTGAGCAATTTTTTGGGATTTGGGTATTGCAAAATGGGCATACTTCGTGTATAATACTTCAAGTAATACAGATAGGGCTATCGCCAAACGGTAAGGCAACGGACTCTGACTCCGTCAGTTCAAGGTTCGAATCCTTGTAGCCCTGTTAAGGGAACCCCAGTGGAGAGATTCACTGGGGTATTTTTTTCTATAAAACCCTGTAACTAGATTGTTTTATTTAAACGGCAATAAAAGAATAGTGTAATTTATTGGACTTTCTGCTATAATAATGTGATTTTGCGGGAGTTATATTTTCAGTTTAGGCGAAGATGGAGGATATTGCGATGAAAGAATCAATTTTAGAAATAAAGATGGATTCTGAGCTGAAAGAGCAGGCAGAGAAATTATATGAGCAGATGGGAACAACTTTTGCAGAAGCTATAAGGATATTTGCAAAACAGAGTGTCAGAGAAAAGGCTATGCCCTTTACGATGCATCTAGCAGCATTGGAGGAAAAGAGAACATTAGGAATAGCTAATGGAAAATATTTTATTCCAGACGATATAGATGAATGCAATGATGAAATAGCGGAAATGTTTGGGGTAAAAGAGTTATGAGAATATTATTGGATACCCATATCGCATTGTGGGCGATGACAAATACAGCGAAACTTTCCGAAGAAGTGATTCATATGCTCGAGTCAGGAAAAAATGAAGTATATTATAGTATTGCGTCTGTATGGGAGATTGCAATTAAGCATAAGATCAGACCAGAACAGATGCCAATATCAGAAGAGGAGTTTGTCAGGTTATGTGAGAAAACAGGATTTGCACAACTTCCTATAGAACCAGAACATATCTTTTTGCTAAAGACTTTGACCAGACCAGTGGAAGCACCAAAACATAATGATCCGTTTGACAGAATATTGCTGGCACAGGAAAAATATGAAAAATTAACCTTGATTACTCATGATTCACTGATTTCCTATTATGGGGAGCAATGTATCATGAGTGTGTAAGATGGGTTGGTCATAGCGTTGGAAGAATTTGTGTCTCCCAGAAGCCGATAGATTATTTCGTGAATTATTTCAATGACATAGTGTCTCGGGAAACATTGAATTTTCCGGGAAACTCATCACTCTAGCAATGGACTCTGACTCCGTCAGTTCAAGGTTCGAATCCTTGTAGCCCTGTTAATAAACCTCAGTGAGTGGGAACTGGCGGATTCTGTTTTGGAAGTGAGCGTTAGTGCAAATAGAGAAATAGTTGACGAATTGATAGGAGATGAGAGTATGTATGAAGCATTGATGGAGATTATGGAGCCGAGGATAAAGCAGAGGGAAGATGCTATTATGAAAAAAGGCATTCAAGGTACGGTAGATACATTGAGAGATTTTGGCCATAAAGATGCAGAAATTAAAACAGTATAATTTATCTTTGGAAGAAGCGGAAGATTATATCCAAACAAGTAGGATTTACTAGATGGCACCTGAAATCTCGAGAATTAATCTTTGAGATTTCAGGTGCATTTAAAATTAGTGCAAAATATGCACAAGGAATATGATGGTTAATAGGAATGGAGGTTATTCAATATTGGGATATACATATGGGAACTAGCAGAGTGATAGGGAAAAATTATTCTTATGATGTTTGGAAATAAGTATATGTCCGAATATTGTAATACATTGAAAAAATATTATGGAAATAAATAGAAAGTCTGTTTCAAAAGAAAAGGATACACGTTATGCAAAACCTATCAATAACCGAAAAATGGTATATAGTCTTAGAAACTATCAGATAATAAATGTTCTGAAATTTTTTGTTGTACATGGTTGTTATGTGATTTATAATAAAAGGTGAAAATATTACAATTACAAGTTTTGTATATAGATTTTCTTAAATAGTTAAAGCATAGGGAAATACTGGTTAAAGCGTTTCCTGCGCAAATTTGCGCTGCGAAGCAGCATTTTTCACTACAAATTCGTGCGCATCTACCAGAGGCGCTGAGGAAGAGGTGATTTAATCAATGCTTCCTTAGCTTTGCTATGATAGCTAGATGTATTAGTTTGGACAGAATCTTTAATATTAATTATGCAGTAACATATTGGAACGGGGGAGCAGAAGACAGTGATAAGACATGATTACATTGTTTTGATATTTTATCGAATGAGAAAGAATTAAGGATTAGATATATAATAGATATTCGGAGAGGTGGTTATATGGCAACATACATAGCAGATCGTTATAGAGTTAAAAAGAAGGATATCGGTGGAGGCAATATGGCGTCGATACATTTGTGCGAAGATACAGATGTTGATGATGATGACAAGGAAAGTACAGTTATTGTTAAGATGTTTAATAAACCTAGTGTCGGTGATGATGACTTACAGAAACAGCTGTTTAACAGGGAAGTTGAGTCTTTGGATAAGCTGAATCACAGGAATGTGGTAAAGATTTTAGACCGGGGATATGATGAAGGATTTAAGGCTTTTTTTATTGTGCTTGAGTATATTCATGGTAAAACATTTAAAGACTTATTTGAGGATATTTGCAGATATGAATACGATCAGAAAATAGAGTTAATGGAACAGGTGGTAGAGGGGATCGAATATTTACATAAAAAGAATATTATTCATCGTGATCTGAAGCCTTCTAACCTTATGCTTGACTCTGAAAATAATGTTAAAATAATTGATTTTGGAATTAGCAAGCTACAGGATACTTTTTATAGTGATTATACACTTTCGAGTTTTGCTACCAAAAGATATAGTTCACCGGAACAGATGACAGGAAAAACGATAACAAATCAGAGTGATATTTTCTCGCTGGGTCTGATTTTTTATGAAATATTTACCTGTAGCATTATATCTGTCAGAGAGACAATGGATGTTGGCAGTTTACCGATGGGCATACAGAATATATTAGTTAAGATGACGAGAGAAGACCCCTGTCTTCGTTATCTAACAATTTCGGAGGTTAAGTGTGACCTTAAAAAGGAACATAGTAAGATCGTTCAGGAAAAGTATCTAAGCATTAGGTTTACCAATAGTGTGACAAAGAGATTGTTTCATGCAGGGTATATCAAAGGGGAAGACAATGCCCAGGCATTGGAGATACTTAATGATGAATATTCAGGAAAATGCTATATACTGACTAAGAAGGATAGAGAAACTGGAAAATTTGAAAATGCCTTTGAATTGTATGGACGCAGGTTTGTGTCATTTCTGAAAATTGATCAGAGAGATGTATCCCGTTTTATTGTAACCGGAGTGGCTTTTTTGTCTCCGGATCGATTAATGCTTCAAAAAGAATATGGATATGAGATTCCTTATAGAATAAAGATATATACTGGGTTAACCCAAATAAAAACCAGATTGGAGATTAATGCAGATACAGTAGTTGAAGAAGTGTTAAATCATGAAGTCGAATTTAACAGCCAGCGAAGTGGTCAGATGCATGTGAAAGACATTACAGAAAAATGGAAAAACATTCTTGAACTTGAAAGCAAACAGCTTGACCAGAAAAAGTCTACTCTAAGCTATTACAACTGTAGAATAAATGAAGGAGATGCATCATTAACAATTGAGATTAATACAGACAGAGCCTATGAGTTAAATTACTCTCCAGATGATATGCTTCAAATGACTACAAGAAAAAACATACATCGATATATTGATGTTGGACATATGAGAGAATGCAGTGGTGGTCACATGGTTATTGATCTGGTTCCCCAGGCAGATATTACCAATATAGCATTTTCAGGTGAAATATCTATCAGTGTGAGAATGGCAGAAATTGCATTGCATAGGCAGAGTAAAGCGTTGAAGAGTATCCGATATAAGGAGAATGCAAATCCGGAAATTAGTGAGATTATTTTTCAACCGGAAATTGCGAAGTCAAAAAACAATTTAATACTAACAGAAGAAGACTGTATGTCCAAAGAGATTGACAAGTCGAAGCTTGTTAGCCTTGAAAAAGCTTTATCTGCTGAAAGTATTTTCTTGTTACAGGGACCGCCGGGAACAGGGAAGACAACTTTTATTTCTGAGTTGGTGTATCAGATACTTTATGGAAATAGCAAATATGAAGGAAATCCTGATGCCAAAATATTGATCTCATCTCAGTCACATGTTGCAGTAGATCATTCTCTTGCAAAAATAAAGAAGCTTTTACCCGATATCAAAATGATTCGTGTAGGGGTATTGGATAAAATGGCGGAATCGTCAAGGGAATATACTCTTGATATTTTCTGTAGAGATTGGTCAAGGAAGGTAATTGAAAATTGTAAGGCGGCATTGGTTGGTTATAAAGCGGAGATAGGTATTGATGATTCTTTGCAGGAAAAGAACGGTGTTATCATTGAAATAGAAAATATAGCATATGAGATATCAAAGTTAAATGATGAATTAGCTGACATTAAAATAGAGTTGGAGATGGTAAATGTATTAGATTCAAAGTGGCAGTTTGTAAATGACAAGATTGCTGCTATGAAGCAGATGGTATCAATTAAGACTGCCAGTGTTACAGAAGAACATTTAGTACAGATTATTGATGCTTTCACAGATGAATTATCTGGTTTGAATGAGAAGCTTTTAACAGTGCTGGATGAATCGATAGAGCTGTCGGAACATAAAGAAGCTTTGGAAAGCAGATATGCTTTTGTGCATAGTGAATTGGAAACAAAAGACAGGGAAGACAGTGAGTGGAGGGAATTATTGGGAGTATCTTCGCAGGATGAATTTGAGCGCGTGAAAGCTGAAACGCAAGCTTCTTTGAAGGAGAATAAGAAGAAATATGACCAGTATTCTAAAATAGAGAGTTTATGTAAAGAATGGCAAAAGCGTGTTGCCCAAGGAAACGAACTTCTTCAAGAGAGCCTTGCTGATGCAACCTTAGTAGGGGCAACATGTCTTGGAATAGCAGGATTAAGTGAAGGAATAGAATTTGATTTTGACTGGGTCATTGTGGACGAAGCCGGAAAAGCGACCCCACCAGAAATTCTTGTGCCCATTTGCCTTGGGAAAAAAGTGGTGTTGGTAGGCGATCATAAGCAGCTTCCTCCAGTTGTAGATGAAGCTTTACTTAAATTTCAGGATGAGGAAAAAACGAACATAAAGAAGGAGGATTTGGAAATCAGTCTTTTTGAATATCTTGAGAGAAGTTTAAGTGATGAATGTAAGAATATTCTTGATGAACAGTACAGAATGAATCCTGTAATTGGCGATCTGGTTAGTAATCTGTTTTATGAGAATAAGCTTATTTCTAAGACTTCCAGAGAAGAAAAAACTATTCCGCTTAAGATATATGAAAGCAAACCTTTGGTTTGGCTAACGACTGCAGAAAGCCCAGACAGAAAAGAGGAAAAAGTCTCGGATTCTTATAGTAATTCGTATGAAGCAAAAATTATTTTTGAGCAACTGTTAGAAATCGATCAAGAACTTGGAGAACTTAGATTGAAAAAGGAAACAGCAATCATAGCCGGATACAGAGGGCAGAAAGATAGGTTGAACAGATTATTTGAAAGTAATTATAAAGCAAGATTTAATCATATGACTGTGGAGATTAATACTGTAGATGCGTTTCAGGGACGGGAAACGGATATTGTATTTTATAGTGTTGTTCGCAGTAATGAAGAAGGAAAACTTGGTTTTCTGAAGGACGTAAGAAGATTAAATGTTGCTTTTTCCCGGGCAAGAGAACTTCTTGTTGTCGTAGGTGACCACCATTGTGCACAGAAGCAGTTGGAAATGAATGGTCAGGGAAATCCATTTGTTGATATTATCAGATATATCCGCAATAATTCGGAAGATTGTTTGTTTAAGGAGGTATAGAATAATGACGATAGAGGAACTGGCAAAGGCGAAAGCCAACTCTATACCTAATTCAAATTTAGTAAAGTATTATGAAGCAGGCATTCCGCAGTGGCATATGGAATCAATCCTGACAATGCTCAAGCCTAAAAAAATATCTGTATTACAAGAATTTATTCTAAGATTTGTTTCGGCAGGAATTAATGAGATTTCAGCAATTTGTAAATTTTTGGGAATCCATATTTCTTCTGTAAACAAAGCGGTTGCCATATTGCAAAAGAACGGACTTCTTTCTGTAGACATATTTTATTCTAAATTGAAGCTTACAAAAAAAGGAGAAGAAGCCTTAAAAGAAGCTGTAACCATAGTCCCGGAAGATATTGAATATGTTCTTTATGTGGATGGTTTATTGGGAAATATTTATCTTAATACAGGGAGAAAGTTCTATACTCAAAAAGAATTGCGAAATTTTGATATTAAACCAATAAATACGGACATCGATGAGCCGACTTTGGAATATCTTGTGATTGAGGATGTTAGACGAGCTGTAAATGCGTATAAAAAAAGTCATGAAGAGGATAAACTTGAAGGAGATTTACAGGAAGTATCAGGGGTTGAAAAAGCATATGTAGAATATAAGAAGGTTAATGTATTGGTTTTCATGAATAACAAATCTGGTGATATTGAATTTCAGGTTTATGATGGGGCAATGAGAAATGATGAGTATGGAATTGCTTTACAGAAACAATACATAGAAAATGCTAAAGTGCTAGAATTTGACAGAAAAGGTGAGTTGGAGGAATCGGATGGAAATTCACTTATAAATGTGTTGTCAGAAGAAATTATTGATAGTGCAAAAGCGTTTTCTTACAAGAATATAATGCTTGACAAAGAAATTTCAAGTTTATCAACACAGATTAAGGAGATTGAAGATAGCAGCCAGGATGAAGACGAGAAGCAAAAGGAGTCGGCGACTGAGAGAATTCGCTCTCTTGAAAAGAAAAAAGATGCAATAGAGAATGAAAGAAAGGGTGCTGATAAGATTTTATCTACATATGATCATCGACCACTATTGCTTGATGCACTTGAGAATGCCCAAAATTCTGTTGTTATTGTTTCTCCATGGATCAAAGTGGGTGGATTAGATAATCAAATACTTGGCCGCATTGAAAAAGCATTGCAAAGGAAAACGCAGGTGATTATTGGATATGGCATAGGTAAAAAAGAGGATAGTGACAAGAGGATTCTTGAAAGATTGGCTGATATTCGAAAAAAAAAGCATGGTCAATATCTGAAAATCATGCGGTTAAGCAATACTCATGAGAAAGTTCTTATAAAAGATAATGAGTTCATGGTTATCACAAGCTTTAACTGGCTTTCATTTAAAGGAGATCCAGAGAAGGGATTCAGGCAGGAAACCGGCTATTATACGGAATCAAAGGACGCGATTGCACAAATGAAGCAAAATCTTTCACAAAGACTTGGAATAGAAATGTAAAGAGGTGTTGGAATGGTGTATCTATCGTTGGAAGAAGAAAAAATTCCTGTCAGTAATTTTATGTTTATCTTTGATGTGACTCAAAATGAGGATTTGTTTAATAAATTTTATGATGCAGAGAAAAATTTAAAGGTTGACTATGTAGATTTCGCTCATAAAATAAGAGTGGCTTTTGAGGCATTTGCACTGGAGGAGGAAGCAAAGAAAAGGAAGCTCCAAGACATATATAAAGTGCTATCAATAGCTGTGATTAAGAAGCAAATTGTGACAGAATTAAAGGAACCGGCTTCTCTAACAAGCTATAAGAGTATTGTTATAGGATTATGTGAGGGCAGGGAGATGGAGTTTGGTAATATGCTTTTAAGGTACTCTTTTATAAAAAATGCATCTTTTGAAGATGATGTCAGAAGAAAGCTAAAAGCATATATAAGATTTCTATACGCTTTTGGGAGTGAAAATTCTCATGAAAATGTGTTTATTGGTGAAAAACATCTTGCAAGTAAAGAAAACTGTTTTAAGGTAATCAGCTCATTCCATGATTTTCTGTGCGTGTATTATCATGTTGATAAGAAGTATGACTGCACACTTATACCTATAAGGGATTATATTCCAGTATCTAAGGCTGTGGTCGATAAAATGGGATTGTCGTTGGATTCGGGTAAGCATTTATTTGTTAAGGAATGCAAAGGGAAGATTGCTTATTATATTTTTTCGAGTGACAGAGAGGATGTCAGCATAGGGCAAAGAAGGGATATGGATACATTAAGCAAACTCTGGGAAGATAACTTTGAGGATCCGGCTAATGTGATCAGGAAGACCGAAAATATTAGTGGCAGTAATGGTGACTATAAGTTTCAGATATACTCTCTACCAGGTAAGCCGTTGAGGCTGACTTCGGATTTTTTACAAAAACTTTCTATAGAAGAAAAACTTGACATAGTTGTGGGACTGTGTAAAGGAATTGAATCCGTACACAAATATGAAACACCATTATATCATAGGAATATTAATCCAGATGCCTTTTACATATTTAGTATTCGGGGAAAATATAAACCGTTGCTAGCTAAGTTTGATTGTATAAAGGATACGGGGAACACGGACTTTACTGTGCTTCAGAATGTGGAAAAGAGGATAGGGAATCCCAAGACAAATCAGTTTTTTGCACCGGAAGTATTAAAAAGTAATATGGGAAAAGGGGTTGACTGGAAAAAGGCAGATATTTTTTCATTAGCAAAGACTTGTCTTTATATTTTATCTGGAGGAGAAATTGGTGGTGAAGATGACATAGAGATTATAGATGAATTCGATATTGAAGATAACATAAAAATTGTGCTTATGGAAATGCTATCTGTCGAACCAGCTGACAGACCAGAACTGGCGGAGCTAATGGATGTGTTAAACTGCTAGTACAATGGTGTACTAGAGAAATATTGTATTATTTCTTGATCTATATTGGGAACTGATAGATCAATCCATAGGTCAATTTCCCTTAACCCAATACCGAACAAAATCCCCTTGAAATGACGAACTCTGATTCTGTCACTTCAAGGTTCGAAGCCTTGTAGCCCTGCTAACAAACCTCAGCGAGTGAGAACTTGCTGAGGTATTTTCTTGCAGTAAAATCAAAGGAGTTGGAGACGGTTTAAGTTGGTTGTTTTTGCGCTTCTTAGCTCTGTTATGGAATATATCATTTTTTAGAATTAAAATTTGGTAATTCTGAATCATATACGAGCGGAGGGAAAAAAGACTCAATAGATGTGCCTAAGACAGATGCCAAACCGAATAGTTCAATATCCGTCACGGTACGTGAACCGTCTTCTATGCGTGAGATAGAGCCTCGACATACATATATGGCCAATGTTTCAAGTCTTATAGATAATTCTTTTTGGCTGTATTTTCTTTTTTTCCTGAAATAGCGCACCTGCTGGCCAACAATATTGTTTTTTTCTCCATCAATAATCCTAGGCATACAAATCAACTCCGTTCCTCTAACTTTAAAAATGTCTTGTAACAAGACAAAAAGTATGGTATCATACACCTTATAAAAGTGTGTCCTATAACAAGACAATTTGAAAATAAAATAGTTTATGAGAGATGTCAGAGTATCAGAATTTTTAAGAAAATATGGTATTGTTCTGACGGTTCTTCAGGGAATCAGAATTTTTACATTAATTGAATATGTGATAGCTCAATAGAGAAAGGGGGATACGACATGAATAATATGATGCCAGCAAATCCTAAACGCAGCACGATGTGTGCTTTTTGCAGATATTGGAATGATCCGACTAATTCCTGTATTCAGCCGAAATCGCCTAACATATGGCTGTATGACAGGACAGCTAGAAAAATGTGTACCCAGAAATGTATGCAAGTGCCTTCATGGGCCGGAACCTCCTGCAAGCATTATGAAGGAAAAGTCTAGGAGGGAGGTAATGAAATGACTAATGGATTTATACCAATTGACTGTCCGTACTGTGGCAGGAAAGTAATGGAGGCACCTGCACGTTCTAATGTGCATAGTACAAGAACTTGCCAAGGATGCAGGAAGAGACTTCGTATTGACTGGGATTGGAAGACACAGCGTGCCAGTGTGGGTTCTGGGTAAAAGGCTGGTATGCGAAGGTTAGAGTTACTAAACAAACTATTCCTATTGCTTGTATAGTAGCCTTATTCATTATGGCTCATTGCTTGTGGTGAGGAAGATGATTCTGTGAAAGGATGAAGAAAATGTAAAGGACAAGGCAACACTGGTAAGACCATCCTGCATGGATTACGAGGGCGTGATCTGAAGAAAGGAGAGAGGGATATTGGGCAAAGCAGATTGCAGAAAAAAGAATATGTGTATCTTCTGCAAAGCGTGGCTGGGAGACCCCGCAGATACAAATTTTGCGACAGGGGTGTCTAAATTCTCCAATGCAGAGGGAATGTGTAAGAATGATGGAGAAATGCATTCTCCGAATGGATTATGCAGAGAATTTGAAAAGAATATTTTGTATTTATAAGATCCAATCGGTCGCTTAATAAAGTGGAAAAAGGTAGAGTCAATGAATAATTACTTATCTATAGAGAAGAATCTGACAAAATACATTGATGCTGGATTCCCGATGCTTTATATCCGTACTTATGAAGAAGAAAAAGCGGACAGGCATATTCTGGCTGCGGCTGGAAGACGGGAGGTGCTTGAATGGAATGGGGCTGACGGTTTCGTAAATTTTAAGACAAAGGTTCCATTTATACAGAATCAGTCACTGGAAAGTACCTTAGCGTTCCTAAAAAATGGGAAAGAGTTGGATCGTAAGCTTTTAGTGGTCAAGGATGCTATCAAAGAATTTGAAACAGGGAAGATAACTTCGCTGCTGAAAGAAATTGCGCGTAAAATCCGTATAGGAGATATTGATACAACGGTGATTATTGTATCATCGGAGCTGCAGATTCCCAAAGAACTGGAGAGTTTGATTACTGTCATGGAGCTTGGCTTGCCAGATGAAAAGGAGATTTATACCATCATAGAGAAATTCCTAGAGGAAAACGGAATAGATGGTGTTTTTCAAGGGCTTCTGGATGAAATGTCAACTGCTTTCAAGGGACTGTCTGAATCGGAAATAAGAAATCTGCTCAGCTTGGCAATATCATCGGATGGAGAATTGACCAGAAAGTCGTTGCAACTCATATTTGACCAGAAACAGCAGATGATTTTGAAGGCTGGGATTCTTGAGATGGTTCCATTAAAGGAAAGTATAGACGATATAGGCGGTCTGGAGAATCTGAAGGAGTGGTTACAGAAAAAAGCAACCGTTTTTAAGGATATCAAAAAAGCCACGGAATTCGGGGTCACGATGCCGAAAGGAGTGTTGATTGCGGGAGTTCCTGGATGCGGCAAAAGTCTGAGTGCAAAAGCAGCAGGGAAACTGTTTGATGTACCTTTGCTGCGTCTGGATATGGGACGCCTGATGGGGAAATATGTAGGAGAGTCTGAAGAAAATATGCGGAAGGCTATTCAGCTAGCTGAAGCAATATCTCCCTGTGTGCTGTGGGTAGACGAACTGGAAAAGGCGTTTGCAGGGATTGGCAGCGGTGCTGGCGGATCAGATGTAACAACACGTTTATTTGGCGCATTCCTGACATGGATGCAGGAAAAAACGAGTCCTGCCTTTGTAGTAGCTACCGCGAACGACATTACGAAACTTCCCCCAGAGCTTATGCGTAAGGGGCGTTTTGATGAAATATTTTATGTAGCCCTTCCAAATCCAGAAGAACGTGGGAAAATCTTTGAAATTCATTTAAAGAAGCGCAGAAAAGATGATGTGAAAGAGATTGACATGGAAAAGCTGGTCGAGGAGACGGAAGGCTATAGTGGGGCAGACATAGAAGGGGTGGTTGGCGAGAGCGTTGAAAACGCTTTTGTGAGAGGAAGTCAGAGGCTTACCACCAATGATATAGCGGACTGTATCAAACACACACAATCCCTTTCTGAGATCATGAAAGAGCCACTTAAGGAAATGGCGAAGATCTATGAGGAAAGAAAATTCAAGAAAGCATCGAGGTAGGCATTTATGGTTGATGATAAAAGAACCTTGAAAAGCGTGATTGGCAGGTTTATTGAAGCTTATGAGCAACGGGACAGAGAGACGGATTATTCTGTCTGGCTTGAAGATATGCTGCGGCAGGAATTGCCTGAACTTCCAGAGGGTTCAGAGCAAAAAATTGTGCAGGATATTGTGGCTGCCGTTGCAGCCTATGACAAGATGCTGGTTGAACTGGATGAAGCCATGGATGCAGGGATGTCCAAAGAGGAATGGTTTGCGGAGCAGATGGCAGAAGGCTGTGCGAGCATGGAATATGATGATGCGGGGGAAAAACTCCTACAGATTGAACAAGGGATTACAGCGTTGGATGTGCAGCTGATGCAGGAAATAGACGGGACACAGCAGTACAGTGCAGAGGAGGCTGATGCCAGTCTAATTGAGTGGAATCAGTACAGTATAAAGCGTGAACTCCATGAAATTGGGAAGAAAGCCTGCTTTGCAGGACTAGTTGCTTCTGCTAATGCAGTTAGGTGCCGCGAGGAAGCAGATGGGGAGATTACTATAGGAGATGCGGTCAGGGAAGCCATCCTGGAAGATATGACGACAGCGCCACATGAAGTCAAGGCTGTCGTTGCAGGCGCTGTGAAGGTTGTTGCTGAAAAGAGACTGGAAGATACACTGCCGTTTGACACGTCGATAGAAGATATTTCCGATATGGCGGGGGTGGCTGTAGAAAGCGCAGAAGCATTGTTTGATGCTGCAAATGGGGAAATCAACGGATTGGAAGCCGTGGACAGGATTGGGAGGGCTGGGGTCGTCTCTGCCTGCCGTATAGGAAAAAGGACTCTTCAAGGTTGTCTCGTAAAGGTTCCGCTTGTTGGTCCGCTGCTTGTGGATGTGTTTGGAGGTCTGCTTGAACATATGGAAAGTCAGACCTTTTATGAGAATGTGTATACTGTTGTCCATGATGCGGCTGTCGCAACATGGGAAGGCATAAAAGACTTTGGGAGTAGGACTGTACAGAAGGCGACAAATGTAATAACAATGTTATTTGGTTAAATAAAATGGTAGCAGGAGGTACGGAAGATGGCAAAGATTAAGAGTCCGCTGCTGATGGCGGATGGTGCGAGGGTCAGGACAATGGAGGAATTAAGGGAGCATTTTGATATTGCTTCGGTTCTTGCTTATTATGACAGCGGAAAGCTGCAAGAATGGCTGGAAAATTATTATTATGATAAGGAAGCGAATGAGATTAGTGCCTTAGATCTTTCATCGTCGGACATCAAGGAAAAAATATGCAGCATACTTGGTGTGTCCTCCCTTGGGGAGGACGTCAGGAATATAAGTCTGGCAGATATTTCTGATAAGAACAAGCGGCTTGAGAAGTTAAAAAAATATACAAGTGAGGATGAGCTTCTGAAAGCAGTGGATTATGTTGCCTTTACTCAGGATGAGTTGCAAGGCTTATTGGACAGAGGGACCAAAAAGATATATCTTTGTCAGGAACAGGGGAAGTTTGAAATCCCTAACACAGAGGGCGTGACCTATATCGGGGTGAACCATCCTTCTGTCAGTGTCCCAGAATGGTTTGGTGAAAAGGGGATTGTCCTCAAAAATGTGGATATTGGGATAGAAGAGATGCTTCTTTCTGCTGAAAAATGTTCATCAGACCAAGATTATGGTGGGGCAGTAAAGCTATGGAGTATAGCAGCGGCATTTGGAAATGCAGAGGCGCAGCGCGAACTTGGAAGGTGTTATTGTGTAGGAAACGGTGTAGCCCAAGATTATGTTGAAGCTTACAAGTGGTACAGGAAAGCAGCGGAACAGGGACATGTAGGTGCACAGAATTGTTTGGGTGCATGCTATAGTAATGGGGAAGGTGTTGAGCAGGATGATGAGGAAGCCTACAAGTGGTATAGAAAAGCGGCGGAGCAGGGAGACGCACATGCACAATATAATATAGGGGTGTGTTATGATTGTGGAGCTGGTGTAACGCAAGATTATGGGGAAGCTATTAGGTGGTACAGGAAAGCTGCGGAACAAGGAGATGCATATGCTCAGAATAGCTTGGGTGTATGCTATCATCATGGAGAGGGCATAGCGCAAGATTATGAGGAAGCTATTAAGTGGTATAGGAAAGCGGCAGAACAAGGAAATGAATGCGCACAAAATAATTTGGGAAATTGCTATTATTATGGAGAGGGTGTAGCAGAAGATAATGTTCAAGCTTACAAGTGGTATAGGAAGGCTGCAGAACAAGGACACGCAGGTGCACAGCGTATGGTAGGTGAATGCTATTATTATGGATATGGTGTGCCAGAAAATTATGGTGAAGCCTGCAAGTGGTACGGGAAGGCGGCGGAACGGGGAAATGCGGTTGCACAGCGCATGGTAGGTGAATGCTATGAGAATGGACAAGGTGTAACACAAGATGAAGACGAAGCATGCAAGTGGTATAAGAAAGCTGCGGAACAGGGAGATGTAACTGCGCAGCGTAAGGTAGGTGAATATTACTTGAAAATGGGCATGCTTGAAGATAATTTTTACATAAAGGAAAGTTACAAATGGTTAAAGAAAGCTGCGGAGCAAGGAGATGCAGAGGCACAGTTTGAACTGGGAGGATATCATATGATATCTATGATGACTATGCTAGGTGAAGCAATAGGTGAAGATGATTATGAAACAGAGAAAATAAATGGAGAAGTTGAGGAAGCCTATAAGTGGTATAGGAAAGCTGCGGAACAAGGATATACGGAAGCACAATATACGATAGGAACATTTTATGAGAATGGTACATGTGTAGAACAAGATTATGGAAAAGCTTTGGAGTGGTATGGTAAGGCAATGGAACAAGGAAACGAATCTGCATATGACGCATGGGATAATCTAACAAATAAAATGATGGAGGATTATCTCAACGGATAACCACCTACATTCCTATGTATAAGGCATTAACGATCAAGTGATGGGGAGCGCTTTAAGTTTTGTGAAAACCTTCTAAACAATAGTTATTGAGTTTCACAAACGCCAATCAGCAGGAAAGCTGAAAAGGGGAGAAATAAGATATGTAGCAAATGTGGAATTGCGAGGTGTCTTAAATAGATGGTACAGAAAGCAAGTCAAACAATGGTTTCTGACATAATTTGATAAGGAATTGTCTGTGAGTTGTATGGTGGCAATTCCTTATTTATGTTGTATTTTAGAGGTTTTGAGATTATGATTTAATAAGAAATGGTAACAGCAAACAGGGGTTATGTAGTAGAGAGGAAGAGAAGGAAAGATGATTAGCAAGATTTTAACAAAACAGAAGTATACAAAAAGCATGAGGTGAAAAATCAAAAGTAATGACGGTTGTGGGTGCGGTGAATTGTAAGCTTAACTATGAATTGAAAGGAGATGGCGGTATGTGGACTGTTTTTGAGGAGACCCAAAATGAGGGAAGAATCAAGGGGATTATAGAAATGGGGATTGAATGTGTATTATCTGAAGAAGATATTTTGGAAAAGCTGTAGTATAAACTGAATGTGTCTCCGCAGAAGGCGCAGGAGTATTTTCAGAAGTATGCAACGGATACAGTATAGTCAAAGCGAACTTTACATCCCATAATAATTTTAAATCAATAGATTATTTTAATCGCAGGGTAACTTGGAAACCATTGAATTTGCTGGATAAATTATCACTCTAGCAACGGACTCTGACTCCGTCAGTTCAAGGTTCGAATCCTTGTAGCCTTGTATAACCCCAGTGGAGAGATTCACTGGGGCATTTTTTATAAAATCTAAATGAATAGATTATGTATAGATATTTTTTCTGCTCAGTTCTGATGTAACTTGTCTATTTAAAGTATTGATGCTATCATAAAGCCCGTGAGAGTGCGGAAACGGTCATGGCGGTCGTCAACGGATTCCTCACCGAAAAAAATCAATACTTACTTTCCCCTCATAAAAAAGTTTTTTGTAATGAAATCTGTTCTCGAGCGTCTAATGAACAGGAGGACGAGAAAATGGAGGATTTTGACGAAATTTACCAAACCTACGCCCGACCGCTGTATCTGTATGTTCTGCGCCTGTCGCAATCCGAGATGATCGCCGAAGAAATTGTTCAGGAAACATTTTATAAGGCAGTTAAAAACGCGCGGAAATTTAAAGGCGAGTGTAAAATTCTTACTTGGCTGTGCCAGATTGCCAAAAACGAATACTTCGGCTTTCTCCGAAAAAAGGAAAATGCTCATTTAAACATTGATGATTACCAAGCGCTTTCCGATATGCGTGAAATTGAAAAAATTGTCGAGGATCACGATGCCGCGTCCGATGTCCTTTCGATCCTGCGAACGATCTCCGATCCATACCGGCGAGTGTTTGAACTAAGGGTTATCGACGCATTGAGCTTTCAGGAGATCAGCGATCTTTTCGGGAAAAGCGAAAACTGGGCGAGAGTCACCTTTTACAGGGCAAAGCAAAAAATTACTGAGAAAGCGAGGGAACAGGGCTATGAAGTGTAGTGTTGCTAAGGATTTGATTCCGCTTTATGCGGAAGGTTTATGCTCGGACGAAACCGTGCGCGAGTTGGAGGAGCATTTTTCCGATTGTGAAGAATGTCGCTCCTTGAAGGAAAGCTTTTCTCCGCCTGAAAATACCGAAGAAAGCCGCCTGAAATTCGATCCGTTTCAAAAAATCGGAAAGAAAATCCGACAAAGTAAAATTGTGGTCACAGTGCTTTGCCTATTGCTGACGGTCGTTCTCGCGACAATTGGCGCGCTTGGTTACGGTGAACTTTACCCGGAAAGCGGATGGCTTAGTTTTTCCGGGATCGTGCGGAATATCGAAATTGACAGAATGGCGAATTCCTTCGCAAAGGGGGAGATTGACCGATTTGCGGAATTTCTTGATGTCCCCGAGGAAGCTTCCGATATCCTTCTCGCACGGCTGAAATCCAATTATCGCGACGAGCTTTCAGGGCAGAAATGTAAAATCACCGCTCGGACGTCTACAAGTGCGTCGCTCGGAGAAACCACTCTTTTTGGAAGCTATGTCACCTTTGAATTTGAACGGGCGGGGAGCATTACTGTTTTATTTGAGAAAAGCGCAAATTCAAAATACCGAATTTACGCGGACAATTCATCCGGACTTCGGATTGCCGAGACGATCGGTTTTATCGGCACTTACGACCGGATCTGTGAACGTGCCGTGCTGATCGGCGAAAAAACCGAAAATTTTCTTGCCGTTTTCGGGCGGGACTGTCTTGCGGAAATAACGGAAAAATACCGCTTGTTTTCGTCGGACGGCTCCGAGGTGGTAAGCGCTTTCGCCTCCGCCCCGCTTTACCAGGAGGATACGGACGAATTTTATTGCCGGTGCAGTCTGAAGCTCCGGGACAGCGGCGGAAATCTCGCCGTGATCGAGCTGGACGCGCTTCTCGGGAATGACGTTTCCTTCTGCGCCGATCTCTCGTCCGCCGAAATTCTCAACGGCGGAATCTCCGAGGAAAAGCTCGCGCAGGCGCTTGAAATTCTGGCGGTATCCGAACGGAATACTCCGAGATGAAAAAACCACGGTTTGCGAAAACTCGCAAGCCGTGGTTTTTTATTATGTGGAGTCCTGTATTTTGAGTCGGAGGGATTCCGCTTTTTAAGAGCTTTGATATCAAAGGTTAAAGGGGTCTTTTCTCTCCTTTTTCCATCCCAGCAATAATCTTCCACAATAAAATCACTCCGACAGCGGCCAAGACCATCTCTGCCACACATCCCGCATAGGTAATCCCTGACTCGTGGAACAGTGTGTTTAAAATGACAATCGCCGGAATCTCCAGAACAATCTTCCGAAGAATCGCAAAGACCAGAGATTTGCCGCCCATTCCCACGCTTTGGAATACGCCCACTGCCAGAAAATCAAGCAGCATAAAGGGCAGCCCTGCAGCGAATCCCCGCAGGAACAAAGTGCCGTAGGCAACCACCTCCGCGTTATCGATAAACAGTTGTATCAGGGGATGGGCAAATACCCAGCCGAGGAAGGCGACGATTGTGATTGCAGGAACCATGAGTTTGGCGACGAAAAGAATGCAGTCCTTGAAACGGTCGCTCTTTCTCGCCGCATAGGAATAGCTGACCAACGGCATGATCCCCTGTGTTCCGCCCAAGGAGATCTGCATCGGCACCATATAAATCTTTTGCGCGATACCCACTGCGGCGACCGCGGCGGCGCCATAGGATTTGACAAAATTGTTCATGACAGTCATTCCCGTTACATTCAACAGGTTCTGGATGGATGCCGGAATTCCGACACCGCATATTCCCAAAATGATTTTTCTGTCCAATTTAAAATGTTTTGGATGGAGACGAATATTGGTCTTGCTGCGATTCACAAACAAATACACAAAGAAATACCCGCATGCCACGCAGTTGGAGATGAAGGTCGCGAAGCCCGCGCCCGCAGAACCCATTCCAAGTCCCCATGGCATGATAAAGAAGGGATCAAGGATGATATTCAGGACGCAGCCGCTCATTGCTCCCAGCGTGCCTTGCAGTGCGGCACCCTCCGCTCTGACAATGTAACCTAACACAGAGTTCAGGATAGAAGGCACAGCGCCAAACACCACCGCCCACATCATGTATTCACGGGTGGCTTGCAGGGTTGCAGGCTGTGCACCAAGCAAGATCATGAGAGGCTCCAGGAAAAGGAAACAGCCCACGGAGAGCAGCAGACTGAAGACGATACTTCCATAGAAGCCAAAGGAGGCACTTTCTCTGACAGTCTTAAAATCTTTTGTGCCCAGCGCTCTGCTCATCATGCTGGATGTACCTGTTCCAAACAGGTTATTGACTGCGTTGAAGGCCAGCATTGCGGGTGCGGCAAGAGACACCGCGGCGCTTTGTATCTCGTCGTTCAGCATACCGACAAAGAAGGTGTCGGCAAGGTTATAGATTACCATGACAAGTGAGCCGAGGATCACGGGTATCATCATTTTTGAGACTGCCTGAGGAATGGGGGTTCTCTCAAATAATTCTTCATTGGTGTTGGCCATGTTCTGTCTCCCCTTTCATAAGGCGTTTTTCCCATAAATGCAAAATGGAAGCGTGCAGCATTCTGCGAATGGATCTGAATAGTTACTAATTTAGTGCAAATCAGTGGGAATGTCAAGAATACAATTGGACAGAAATCCCAAAAGCGTGTTAAGATAGATTATCATCTGAAAAAGGAGGAACCTATGGAATACCTGATTGTGTTTGGCATTATCCTGGTGCTTGTCCTGATCTTTGGGCAGTCTTTTGTGCCGCTTATGGTGCTTGTTCTGGGGCTCATGGGATTATTTGCCGTGTTGTGCGACTTTTTCTTCGGGGTGATGGCGTTGCTGGCGATCGCGGCAAGACCGAAGAAGGCTGTATTCGTGGATGTAGAGAAGGACGATCGGGGCATCGGTTTCGCTTTTTATGAGATAGAGGGGGAGGAGTATAGAAATACCTTTCCCACGGATGCATTTTTGCGCAAATTATTGTATAATAGAAAGAACATGCGGGTGCGCCTTCTGCGGCTTGGTGATTTAGTGTTGGTGTTTGATAGAGTGACGCTCTGGATCATTGGGATTGGGCTGCCGTTTTTTGGGGTGGCGGTGTTCGCGCTGTATAGTCTGATTCAGTATAGTTTGTTTTTATGACAGGAGGATATGGATATGAATGAAAATCGTTACAAGAGAAATGAGCTGCTTGCAGCTACCGTGATCAAGGGTCTGGAATCCCGCAATATGTCCGGTTATTATGCGTCTTCCAAGGAGGAGGCATTGAAGCTTGCGCTGTCGTTGATCCCAGAGGGCAACAAAGTGACCCATGGCGGTTCTTTTTCCATCGAGGAAATTGGTTTGCGGGACGCTATACAAAACGGCAATTATGAATATTGTGACCGGTCTGCGGCTGCCGACAAGAAAGCGGCGGAACTTTTTGCCTATGATTGTGATGTATATCTGGGGAGTGTCAACGGGATTACCAATGACGGGGTGTTGGTCAATATTGACGGTAATTCCAACCGTGTGTCTGCTTATGCCTATGGCCCGAAGAAGCTGGTGTTGATTGTGGGGATGAACAAGGTGGCGGATGATGTGGACGGCGCCATGAAGCGCGCAAGAAACGTGGCGGCGACGATGAACGCCCAGCGGTTTGGGCTTAGCACGCCCTGTGCGAAAACAGGGGCTTGCTTTAATTGTAAGTCTCCGGATACGATCTGCTGTCAGTTTCTGATTACCAGATTCTCCAGACATAAAGGCAGAATCCATGTGATTCTTGTGAATGATGATTTGGGTTTTTAAAGAATAGATATTGTAATTTCAGGCATGATTTGATAAAGTAGTTAACAGTTCATCCATCAACTGTAAGACAGGTGAATCATGCTTGCATGAATGAACATGTCTTGCAGTCGATGAGCGGAACGCCATTTTATGAACAAAGTGAGCTGCGTAAGCAGCGGGAAGCATCGTAAGATGCGGCTTTGTGAATGGCGTGGGATGAACTGTTTCGTAAATTACTTGGCAAAGGGGCTATCGTTTATGGAAGAATTACAGCAACCAAAGAAAGTTTTTTCCCGCTTGGGATGGTGTTATATTGCGGGGACTGCGACGGTGTATGTATTGCAGATTGTCGTAGGGTATTTTGTGGGCGTTTATAAGCCGGAGTGGACATATAATATGAGTATTAGTCTAATTTTATCAAGCCTTGTGACTTATGGATGTGGTATGCCCTTAATCGTGCTGTTGGCTCAGGGGATGGAGAGGCAGACCATTGAGCGTCACAAAATGAAATGGTGGCAGTTCTTGGTGGCATTGATCATGTGCTATTCTCTGATGTATGTCAGCAATATTGTGGGCACGATCATCACGACAGTGATTGGCGTGTTTAAGGGCAGTGCGGTAGACAACAATCTGGTTTCCTATGTCACGGGCAGCAGTATGCTGGTGAATTTTGTGTTGATGGTGGTGGTGGCGCCCATTGTGGAGGAGTATGTGTTCCGCAAGGTGATCGTAGACAGAACTGTCCAATATGGACAGGGAATTGCCATCGTGACGTCAGGGCTGATGTTTGGACTGTTCCATGGCAATCTGAACCAGTTCGCCTACGCGGTGGGGCTGGGTGCGTTCTTTGCGTTTATCTATATCAAGACCGGCAACCTGAAAATCACCATCGGTATGCACGCGATCATTAATTTTATGGGAAGTATCGTGGCGGGGATGCTTTTGAAAATGTTGGATTATGATGCATTGGCTGCCATGGATCCGGAGGATATGGGGGCTATACAGAACCTGGTCATGGAGAACCTAGGCGGGTGGATGCTTTTTGGCTTGTATGCGATTTTCCTGTTTTTTGTGATTATTGTCGGCATCATTTTGTTTATTGTGTTCTTTAAGCGTTTTAAGGTGGAGCCCGGAACGGTGCAGATTCCCAAGGGCAAGGCATTTGAAGTGCTGATATTGAATCCTGGGATGTTGACATTCTGTATTATTTGGCTTATATTGATTGTTTTACAGCTTTTCATGTGATGAGGTGAGAGATTAATATGTACTTTTTTGATGGAAGAATACGTTACAGCGAGACGGACAATAAAGGAGAATTGACACTGGCGTCACTTTTGGATTATTTTCAGGACTGTTCCACATTTCATTCTGAGGATTTGGGGTTGGGGCTCGATTTTCTGGCAGAGCGGCATATGATGTGGGTGTTATGTTATTGGCAGATTGTGGTGGAGCGCTATCCGAGACAGTGCGAGCGGGTGAAAACCGGCACGGCGCCCTATGAGTTCAAGAGTTTTATGGGCTCCCGTAATTTTGTGATGATGTCGGAGGCAGGGGAGTATCTTGCCAAGGCGAATTCGTATTGGGTATTGTTGGACACTGATAAACAAAAGCCCACTGCTCCTCCCAAGGAGATGATAGAGGGGTATGAGATTTTTCCTCGCCTGGATATGGATTATGCACCTCGTAAGATTGAGATTCTGGGGGGCGGCAGGGCGGAGGAGCCGATCACTGTGAAGAAGTATCATCTGGACACCAACAATCATGTGAACAATGGGCAGTATGTGGATATTGCCATGGAATTCCTGCCCTCGGATTTTGTGATTCGTCAGATGCGGGCGGAGTACAAGAAACAGGCATTGTTAAATGATGTGTTTTATCCCTATGTGGTGCAGGATGAGGGGCGTTTGACCGCCGCGTTGAATGACGAGTCGGGCAAGCCCTATGCAATCGTGGAGTTTACTAGGGCGTGAGGGGTGTAAGATAGAGAAGGGCATTTCATATGATAAAATTAGGTGAAAAGCAAGAATTAGTCATTGTAAAATCCGTGGATTTCGGCGTATATCTCGCATGCTCCCCACAGCATCAGGAGGAGCGTGTCCTCCTGCCTGCCAGGCAGGTGCCCGAGGACAGTAAGGTGGGAGATACCGTGGAGGTATTTGTTTACCGTGACTCCAACGACAGGATGATCGCCACCACCAATACGCCAAAGCTGATGATGGGGCAGGTTGCGGAGCTTTCCGTGGTTCAGGTGGGCAAGATAGGGGCTTTTCTGGACTGGGGCTTGGAGAAAGATTTATTCCTGCCCTACAAACAGCAGAAACGCCGCGTGAGCGAGGGGGACAGGGTGTTAGTATCGCTCTATATTGACAAGAGTGACCGGCTTTGTGCCACAATGAATGTGTATGAGAATCTGCGCCCGGACAGCCCTTACCAAAAGGATGACCGCGTGCGGGGCAGGGTCTATGAAATCAGCAATAATTTTGGCGCGTTTGTGGCGGTGGACAATATCTATTCAGCGCTGATTCCAAAGAAGGAATTGTATGGAAACGTGACGGTTGGTGAGGATATAGAGGCGCGGGTGGTACAGGTTCTGGAGGACGGCAGGCTCACCTTAAGCATTCGGGAGAAGGCATATCTCCAGATTGAGAAGGATGCCGAGGCATTGCGAAAGCTTTTGGACAGCTACGATGGAGTGCTGCCATTCACGGAGAAAGCAGACCCCGAGGTCATCAGGCGAGAGACCAATATGAGCAAAAATGAGTTTAAGCGGGCAGTCGGACATCTCTTGAAGAACCGGGAGATTGAGGTTCGGAATGGTGTCATCCGGCGTGTGTAAGTCTGAACGGTTATCATGTAAGGAAGTCAAGTTAATTTTCCGCTTGAATTTGCGGTGGGTTGTGCTATAATAAAAATAAGACGATTGATTTATTTTAGGAACAGATTAGTCAGAGGGAGGTAGCGGTATGGATGTTGCAGGATTGTCAATGTCAATGGCGGCAGGCAAGGTTCAAAACCAGGTAAGTATCGCTGTGCTGAGTAAGGCTATGGATACCAACGAGGCTCTGGGACAGGGACTGGTAGAGATGATTGATGCAGCTGCCATGGAGCGAAGCGTGAATCCAAGTGTCGGGGCAAATTTTGATATGAGAGTTTAATTTTGCGCCGATTGGCGGGAACAGGTCGCCCGCAGGGATGAAAAGAGGGGTTTGAGAAGTATAATATGCTTCTGAAAGCCCTTTTTTTATTTTTTTGTGAAATTTCTCCGAAAAACTATTGCTTTTTTGCCGTTTTTTTTGTACATTTGTGTTAGAAGGGTTTGATTTGGCAGTGAGGGGTATTTCTAAGGATACGCTTTCATCAGCGTTTCCTTTCATAAAGGAGAGGGTATATGATTTCAAATCAGATTTTGCAAAATACGATTGACGGGTTAAAGGGGATTTCCCGTGTGGAGCTCTGTGTCATGGACACGGATGGCAAAGAGATCGCATCCACTATGGACATGGGGAATTGTTCCGGTGCGGCGGTGGAGTTTGCTGCGTCGCCGGCGGATTCCCAGGAGATTCAGGGGTATCAATATTTCAAGATTTTTGACGAGCAGCAGTTGGAGTACGTTCTCGTGGCGGGGGGTGTCGGCGAGGATGTATACATGATTGGCAAGATGGTTGCTTTTCAGATTCAAAATCTTTTGGTGGCATACAAGGAGCGTTTTGACAAGGACAATTTCTTTAAAAATCTTTTGCTGGATAATCTGTTGCTGGTGGATATTTACAGCAGATCCAAGAAATTGCACATTCAGACGGATGTGCCCAGAGTAGTGCTGATTGTGGAGAGCGCAGCGGGAAAGGACAGCAATGTGTTGGAGTTGTCCCGGGCGTGTTTTGGCAATAATGGAAAAGATTTCATCACCGCAGTGGATGAAAAAGATGTTATTATAGTTAAGGAGCTTCCCGAGGCGGAGACGGTTAAGGAGATTGAGAAGTCTGCCCGCAGCCTGATCACATACCTTCAAAAAGAAGGGATTCAGGGGATGCGCATTTCCTACGGGACGGTGATTCGCGAGATTAAAGAAGTCAGTCGTTCTTACAAAGAGGCAAAGATGGCTCTGGACGTGGGCAAGATTTTCTTTGATGACAGGGATTTGATTGCCTACAGTGAGTTGGGAATCGGACGTCTGATTTATCAGCTTCCCATCCCGCTGTGTAAAATGTTTATCAGAGAGATTTTCGGGGGGAAGAGCCCTGATGAGTTTGATGAGGAGACCTTGGCTACCATCTACAAATTTTTCGAGAACAGCCTGAATGTATCCGAGACGTCAAGGCAGCTGTTCATCCACCGCAACACTTTGGTGTATCGGCTGGATAAGCTGCAGAAGAGCACAGGGCTTGACTTGCGCGTGTTTGAGGATGCCATCACCTTTAAGATTGCTTTGATGGTGGTGAAGTATATGAAATATATGGAGACATTTGAGTACTAAACCATAAGGATTAATCAGCCGACAATTTGGAGGAGACGAATGACAAAAAAGGAATTACTGCGGCAAAAAAGAGAGGAATTCATAGAGAAAAACGGAATTATCTGTCTGGATAACGTGAGCAAGAACTACTCTGTCGGGGCCGCGGCTTTAAACAATGTAAGTCTCAGCATTAAACCCGGAGAGTTTGTCTTTATTGTGGGAGACAGCGGTTCGGGTAAATCGACTATGATAAAACTTCTGCTGCGGGAGCTTACGGCTTCCAGCGGCAGTGTTTATGTTATGGGTCATGATTTGGGAAAACTTTCCCATAGGAAGATCCCTCAATTTCGCCGCAACCTGGGTGTGGTGTTTCAGGATTTTAGACTTTTAAAGGATCGGAATGTCTATGAGAATGTAGCCTTCGCCCAGAGGATTGTGGAGACACCGGTGAGTGAGATCCGAAGGAATGTGCCTAGCATTCTGGCCACGGTGGGATTGGCGGGCAAATATAAATCCAAGCCCCGTCAGCTTTCGGGCGGTGAACAGCAGCGCGTTGCACTGGCCAGGGCATTGGTGAATAAACCCTCTATTCTGTTGGCGGATGAGCCTACAGGCAATCTGGATCCCAATAATTCCTGGGAGATTATGAAGCTTCTGGAGGAGATTAACGAGTCCGGAACTACCGTTTTGGTGGTGACTCACAACAGTGAGATTGTGAATGCCATGCGCAAGCGCGTGATCACGTTGAAAAAGGGTGTGATTGTCAGTGATGAGGAGGAGGGCGGATACATAGATGAAGATTAGTACATTGTTCTATACCATCAGACAAGGCTTTGCCAATATTTTCCGCAACAAGCTTTTTTCATTGGCGTCCATTGCAACGATTTCCGCGTGTCTGTTTTTGTTTGGTTTGTTTTATGCCATTGTGATGAATTTTCAACATATTGTGAGGACGGCAGAAGAAGGGGTATCTGTCTCGGTGTTTTTCCACTATGAGGGAGAGATTCCGGATGACTGTAAGAGAACCCATCAGGAGCAGGAACTGCCCACTCCCGAGCGCATGGAGGCGATTGGTCAGTTGATTGCTGCCCGGGTGGAGGTTTCGGACGTGGTGTTTGTCTCTGATGACGAGGCGTGGGCTTCCTTCGGGAAAGCTCTTTTTGGTGATAATTATCAGGATGGATATACAGAGAATCCTTTGGCGGGTGAGGACAGTTACCATGTGTATCTGAGTGACGTGTCTATGCAGAGTGCGCTGGTGAGTTGGCTGGAGTCCATCCCTGAGGTGCGCAAGGTCAACTATTCCTCGGTGACAGCCAACACCTTAAGTGGTGTGAATCTCTTGATTGCGTATGTGTCAGTGGGTATCATCATCGTATTGTTGGCGGTGAGTATTTTCCTGATCAGCAATACCGTGGCGGTGGGAATTTCGGTTCGCAAGGAAGAAATCAGTATCATGAAATATATCGGGGCCACGGACTTCTTTGTGAGAGCGCCCTTTGTGTTGGAGGGTATGTTGATTGGTTTGATCGGTGCGGCAATTCCTCTGGGAGTGGTTTATAGTCTATATAATTATGCTTTGAATTATGTGACGGAGAGATTCGAGGTACTTAGCCAATTTCTAAACTTCCTGTCAGTGGAAGAGATATTCAACGTGTTGACACCCGTGTCACTTGTTGTAGGTGTGGGGATTGGTTTCATGGGAAGTATCTCTACTGTGAGAAAGCATTTAAAGGTGTAGTAGAGGGCGGTTTATGTGTTGCATGAGAAAGCTGTTTCATATATTGAGAGGTAGAGGAAATTGAAAGTTTCTGTTAGGGTCAGATATCTTATTTCGATAATCATGGTTGCGGTGTTGCTTGGCAATGCCGGGCATATCTCTGTGAAGGCGCTCACCTCGGACAGCATCAAGGCCAAAGAAAAAGAAATCAACAAGATGGAGAAAGAGAAGGAGAGTTTGAAAGGGAGTCTGACGAACCTGCAGAAGCTGAAAAAGGAATTGGAGACACAGAAGTCCAATCTGAAGATTTATGTGGCGCAATTAGACAGTGAGCTTGCGGAAATCGAGCAGAATATTTCGGATCTGAAACAACAGATTGCCATAAAGGAGTCGGAGATCCAAGAGACGCAAGAGGAGCTGGACGAGGCCATGGATACGGAGGAGAGCCAGAGGCTGGCGATGGTCAAGCGGGTCCGGATGATGTATGAGCAGGACAATATGCAGTTGTTGGAGGTGTTTTTGACATCCGGGAATCTGAGCGGATTCTTAAACAGTGCGGATTCTATGGAGAAAGTTGCTGCGTATGACAGGCAGATGTATGAGACATACAAGGCAAACCGCTATCTGGTGGAGCTTTGCAAGGAGCAATTGGAGCTGGAAAAGGAGATATTGGATCAGACCAAGGAAAATGTGGAGCTGGAACAGGCCAATCTGGAGGCTTTGATTGAACAGAAGAACCAGGATATTACAGACTACGAGACGGATATCAATAATAAGGCGCAGGCGATTGCGGAGTATGAGCAGATGATCCGGGATCAGGATGCGGAGATTGCCGCCTTGGAGGAGGCTATCGCCGAGGAGAAGCGGCAGATTCTCGCCCAAAATGGCGAGGTGATTACCTATGACGGCGGTAAGTTTAAGTTTCCGCTGGCCTCCTACACCAGAGTTTCTGATGAATATGGAATGCGCATACATCCCACTCTCAAAGTGGAGCAGTTCCATAACGGTGTAGATCTTGCCTCTCCCAAGGGCACGGCGATTTATGCCGCCTATGACGGCAAAGTCGTTGCGGCTACCTACAGCGCGACTATGGGCAATTACGTGATGATCAATCATGGTGACGAATTGTATACCATATACATGCATGCCTCGGCGCTCTATGTGGAGAAAGGGGATATCGTGGTGCGGGGAGAGACGATCGCGGCGGTGGGAAGCACAGGTCGTTCCACCGGTAATCATCTGCATTTTAGCGTGCGAAAGAATGGTTCTTATGTATCGCCTTGGGATTATATATCAAAATAATGAAGCAAAAAGGGATTGAAGAAAATGGAGAATGAGAATAGCAAGAAGGGCTGGGGGCTCTTTGCTCTCGGTCTTGTGATTGGCCTGTTGGTATCACTGATTATTATTAGTTTTATTTTCAGACAAAATGTGCAGCTATCGGATGACACATTGTTGAACAAGCAGGTGTTGGATAAGGTTGGAAGTCTGGAACAGCTCATCCATGATAAATTTTATCTGGCGGAGATGACGGATGCGGAGCTGGAGGAAGGGATCTATCGAGGTATGCTGGCGGCGTTGGATGACCCCTATTCTGAGTATTACACGGCGGAGGAGCTCACGGCGCTTATGCACCAGACGGAAGGGATTTATTACGGGATCGGCGCCTATGTGGGCTTGGACAGTGTAACCGCCCTTCCGAAGATCAGTGGTATCATAGAGGGGACGCCTGCGGAGGAAGCGGATCTGCGGCCGGATGACCTGGTTTATAAGGTGGATGACAAGTCCATGTATGGTTTGAGTTTGACGGAGGCTGTGGCGCTGATCAAAGGACCAGAGGGCACAACGGTGAAATTGACTATCGTCCGTGCCGGTGAGTCGGATTATCTGGAAATCACCGTTCCCAGGAGGAAAGTGGAGAGCCCCACGGTTAATTTTAAGATGTTGGATGAGGAAATTGCTTATATTGAGATCACGGAGTTTGACGATGTGACGGTGGATCAGTTTGCGGATGCACTGGCTATGGCAAAGGGCTCTGATATGAAGGGTCTGATCCTCGACCTGCGGAGCAATCCGGGCGGGTCATTGAGCGCAGTGGTGGATATCGCGAGAATGATCCTGCCGGAAGGCCTGATCGTGTATACAGAGGATAAGAATGGGGAGCGTTTGGAGTATCGCTGTGACGGAAGCCGCAAGCTGCAGGTGCCTTTGGTGGTGCTGATCAATGGCAATTCCGCCAGCGCATCAGAGATTCTCTCCGGTGCCATACAGGATTATAAGCTGGGAACCCTGGTGGGCACCACAACCTTCGGCAAGGGAATCGTGCAGCAGATTATCTCTTTGAAGGATGGTTCTGCCGTCAAGCTTACCATCAGCAGCTATTTCACCCCCAACGGGCGGAATATTCACGGCACGGGGATTGAGCCGGACGTGGAGTGTGTATTTGACGGAGAGACCTATTACAGTACCAAGGATCGTTATGATAACCAGTTGGAGAAGGCCAAAGAGGTTCTGAAGGATATGATGTAAAATACGGAATCATGGCAGTTCAATTAAACTCGCAGCAATGACAGGAAACCCCGCAGTCGTGTAAAAATCTGCGGGGTTGTAACATGAGATGGAGAGATCAATGGATCATTTTGTATTACATTCGGAATATCAGCCCACCGGCGACCAGCCGCAGGCAATTGAGGAGCTTGTGAAGGGCTTTCAGGAAGGCAACCAATTCCAGACACTGCTGGGGGTTACAGGCTCCGGCAAGACCTTTACCATGGCAAATGTGATTCAGGCGTTAAACAAGCCCACTTTGGTAATAGCGCACAATAAGACCCTCGCTGCCCAATTGTATGGCGAGTTTAAAGAATTTTTTCCGGAAAACGCGGTGGAATACTTTGTGTCTTACTATGATTATTATCAGCCCGAGGCATATGTGCCCTCCTCTGACACCTATATTGCAAAGGATTCTGCTGTCAATGACGAGATCGACAAGCTGCGGCTGTCGGCGACGGCGTCTTTGACAGAGCGCAAGGATGTGGTGGTGGTGGCCAGTGTGTCCTGCATCTATGGCTTGGGCAGCCCGGAGGAATTCGAGGGGATGTCGGTGTCCTTGCGGCCAGGGATGACCAAGGACAGAGATCAGGTGCTGCGGGAGCTGGTGGATATTCAGTACACGCGAAACGATATGGATATGCAGAGGGGATGTTTTCGCGTCCACGGGGACGTGGTGGAGGTGTACCCCGCCCAGGGCGGCGATTATTTTATACGGGTAGAATTTTTTGGGGATGAGATAGATCGCATCTGTCAGGTGGAACCTTTGTCGGGGAAGGTTCATGCTACGTTGGAGCATATCATCATATATCCCGCGTCCCATTATGTGGTTCCCATAGAAAAAATCCGAATTGCCTGTGACAATATCGAGAAAGAAATGGAGGAGCGGGTGCGTTATTTCAAGGGCGAGGATAAGCTCATTGAGGCACAGCGCATTGCGGAACGGACGAATTTTGACATAGAGATGCTGCGGGAGACGGGATTTTGCTCGGGAATTGAGAATTATTCCAGACATTTGGCGGGGACGGCAGCAGGAGAACCGCCTATGACGCTGATGGACTTTTTCAAGGGTGACTTCCTGATTATCATTGATGAGTCCCATATGACGATTCCCCAGATTCGGGGGATGTACGCGGGGGATCGCTCCCGCAAGACCACATTGGTGGATTATGGTTTCCGTCTGCCTTCGGCACTGGACAATCGTCCTTTGAACTTTGAGGAGTTTGAGTCTCATATTGACCAAATGTTATTTGTGTCGGCAACCCCGTCCGATTATGAAGAACAGCATGAGCTGCTCCGCACGGAGCAGATTATACGACCCACGGGGCTGTTGGATCCCGAGGTGGATGTGCGGCCCGTGGAGGGGCAGATTGACGATCTGATCGGGGCGGTGAACAGAGAGGTAGAGAAGCACAACAAGGTGTTGGTGACAACGCTCACGAAACGCATGGCGGAGGATCTGACGGATTATATGAAGGAGGTGGGAATCCGGGTAAAGTATCTGCACTCGGACATTGACACTCTGGAACGCGCCGAGATTATCCGGGATATGAGACTGGATGTGTTTGACGTGCTGGTAGGGATCAATCTGCTGAGGGAGGGGTTGGATATCCCGGAGATCTCTCTGGTGGCGATTCTGGATGCGGACAAGGAGGGGTTCCTGAGGAGTGCCACATCCCTGATACAGACCATAGGCCGCGCGGCGCGAAACTCGGAGGGACATGTGATCATGTATGCAGACACGATCACGGATTCCATGCGGGTCGCCATTGACGAGACGAACCGCCGCCGCGAGATTCAGATGAAATATAATGAGGAACATGGCATCACGCCCCAGACCATACAAAAGGCTGTCAGGGATTTGATCAGCATCTCCAAGGTCATTGCCAAAGAAGAACTGCAGTTTGAGAAAGATCCGGAGTCCATGAGCCGGGAGGAACTGGAGAAGCTGGTGGCGGATGTGCAAAAGAAGATGCAGAGAGCAGCGGCGGATTTGAATTTCGAGGCGGCTGCGGAGCTGCGGGATAAGATGTTGGAGTTGAAGAAGCATTTGTTGGAGCTGGAGGAATGAGAAAAGGAAAAGAGAGGCAGAAAAATTGCAATCCCTTCTTCCTGCCCGCTTAGTTATGTGGTATAATCAAGGAGTAATGCAATTAGGTGAATCGGAGGGAAATATATGCGGCATATACTCGTGGTTGATGATGATAAATTTAATCTGGTCATAGCTACGAACACTTTGTCTGACGGTTATGCTGTATCGACGGCAGGATCGGGGGAAGAGGCTCTTCTTTGGCTTGAGAGTCATTCCGCCGATATGATTCTCATGGACATAGAGATGAAGGGAATGAATGGCATCGAGACGGTGAAATTGATCAAAGAGGATGCCAGATGGAGTCATATTCCCATTATTTTTCTCACTGCGACCTCGGAGTCCAAGGTGGAGAGCGAGTGTCTTCAGACAGGGGCGGATGATTTCATCACGAAGCCCTTTGTGCCCATGGTGATGAAGAGCAGGGTGGATAGGATCATGGAGCTTTACGATCTCAGATATGGTCTTGAGCGTGAGCTGTTCAAGAAGACCAAGGAGGTCGAGATGGTAACCATGCATTCCATTATGTCCATCGCCAATACGATAGACGCCAAGGATAAGTATACCAGCGGGCATTCCATACGCGTGGCGAAGTGTTCCATGGCGATAGCCAGGGAGCTGGGATGGACGGAGGAGGAACAGCAGAATATCCAATATGTGGCTCTGCTGCATGATATTGGCAAGATTGGAATCCCCGATGCGGTGTTGAACAAACCTTCCAACCTCACCGAGGAAGAATTTGCCATGATAAAGAAACATCCCATTATAGGGGGTGAGATCCTAAAAGAGATCCACACCATCCCCCATGTTCAGGAGGGTGCGCTTTTTCACCACGAGCGGTATGACGGAAAAGGTTATCCCCATGGGTTGAAGGGAAGGGATATTCCGCTTTTTGGAAGGATTGTGTGTATTGCGGATACCTATGATGCCATGAGTACGGACCGGGTTTACAGAAAGCGGCTGCCCGACGAAAAGATCATATCCGAGTACGAGAAATATAAAGGAACCCAGTTTGACCCTAATCTTACAAATCTGTTTGTCCGAATGCTCAAGAACGGGTATACGGTGGAAGATGATAACTCGCCGGAAGCGAAACGCAGCGAGAGTACGATCCTGTTGGATTCTGTCTTGAAGGAGTGTATGGAGGAGGCAGCTAATATTTCCATGACGGACACCCTGACCGGACTGTACAACAAGACATATGCCCAGAGCCATGTGGAGGAGCTTTTGCGGAGTAATCATGGCGGGGCGCTGTTCATGATGGATATGGATGATTTTAAACGTATCAATGATGTGTACGGGCATATTATAGGAGACCAGGTGCTAAAAATTTATGCGGGAGTGATGAGGAAAGCTTCCACCGGGGCGGATATCCTTTGCCGCGTGGGCGGTGATGAGTTCATCATGTTCAATACGGACGTGAAGACCAGGGAAGCCGCGGAGGCAAGGGCAAAGAAAATCATTGAAACGCTGGCGGAGGATGTGAAAGGGCTTAACATGCTCACGGAAGTGTCCACTTCTATAGGGATTGTTTTTGCCAATCCGGAAGATGATTTTATCACTTTGTGCAAAAAGGCTGACAAGGCGTTATATTTTACCAAGCGAAACGGAAAGAATTCTTATCACTTTTTTGAGGATCATGAGAATGAACATGAGGACAGCGACAATAATGTTGATATCAACAATATCAGGAATATTATCCAGGGAAGGATGGACTTCTCGAAGGGGGCGTTCCATCTTGCATATGGGGAATTCCAGAAGGTCTATAATTTTATAGCCCGCTATATCGGCAGAGGGACGCAGGACGTCCAGATCGTGTTGATGACCGTGCAAAGCCGCAAGATGGATATGTCAGGGTTCTCCGGCCAGGAGGAGGTTATGGCGGAGCTTGAAAGGGCGATCTCCAAAACGCTTCGAAGCTCGGACGTGTATACCCGTTACAGCAGCAGCCAGTATATCGTGATACTGATGGACGCCAATGAGGAAAACGGGAAAATGGTGGCGGAGCGTATATTGGAGAACTTTCATAAAATGCAAAAAACTGACACGTTCATTGTGCAAAGTGATATCTGTAAGATGGATTAATACTGTGTAGTGGAAATGGGGCACATCATGGAAGAAGTCAAGAAGATGCGCCCCCGGGAATATATCAAGATCCGGGGGGCGAATGAGCATAATTTGAAAAATATCAATGTGGATATTCCGAGAAACGAGCTGGTGGTTCTGACAGGAATGTCAGGTTCGGGAAAGTCTTCCCTGGCCTTTGACACCATTTATGCGGAGGGGCAGCGCCGATATATGGAGTCACTGTCCTCCTACGCGAGAATGTTCCTCGGACAGATGGAGAAACCAAATGTAGAGAGGATCGAGGGGCTGTCCCCCGCCATCTCCATCGACCAGAAATCCACCAATAGGAACCCACGTTCCACGGTGGGCACCGTGACGGAGATTTATGATTATTTCCGTCTTCTTTATGCGCGTATCGGTATTCCCCACTGCCCTAAATGTGGGAGAGAGATCTCCAGGCAGACCGTGGATCAGATGGTGGATCAGGTGATGGAGCTGGGGGAGGGCACCCGCATCCAGCTTCTTGCACCGGTGGTGCGGGGCAGGAAGGGTGAGCATGAGAAGGTGTTGGAGCGCGCCAAGAGAAGCGGTTATGTGCGCGTGCGTATCGATGGCAATCTCTATGAGCTCACGGAGGAGATTAAATTAGAGAAGAATATCAAGCACAACATTGAGATTGTGGTGGACAGGCTGGTGGTGAAGGAAGGCATTGAGCGGAGACTTTCAGATTCCATCGAGAATGTGTTGAATCTGGCGGAGGGGCTTCTGATTGTGGATGTGATTGACGGAGAGACCCTGACATTCAGCCAGAGTTTTTCCTGCCCGGACTGTGGTATCAGCATCAGCGAGGTGGAGCCCAGGAGCTTTTCCTTCAACAATCCCTTTGGTGCTTGTCCGGAGTGCGTGGGATTGGGTTACAAGATGGAGTTTGATATTGATCTGATGATACCGGATAAGCGTCTTAGCATCAAGGAGGGCGCAATCACAGTGATGGGCTGGCAGTCCTGTGCGGACAAGTCCAGCTTTACCAATGCAGTTCTCCAAGCGTTGTGCAAGGAATATCATTTTGATCTGGAAACCCCTTTTCAGGACTATCCCGAGAAGATTCAGGATATTTTGATTCATGGCACAAACGGCAAAGAGGTGGACGTGTACTATGAGGGCCAGAGGGGACGCGGGGTCTATCCCGTGGCTTTTGAGGGTCTGGTCCGCAATGTGGAGCGCAAGTATAAAGAGACGTTTTCGGAGACCATGAAGCAGGAGTACGAGAGCTTTATGCGCATTACGCCGTGTAAGGAATGTAAGGGCATGCGCTTGAAAAAGGAAGCTCTGGCGGTGACCGTGTGTGACAAGAATATTCATGAGGTGACATCCCTCTCTATCTGTGATCTGTATGATTTCCTGGAGCAGATGGAGTTGACGCCTCAGCAGCAGTTGATCGGCAAGAGGATTTTGAAAGAGATACGTGCCAGGGTGAAGTTTCTGGTGGATGTGGGTTTGGATTATCTCTCTCTTGCCAGGGGAACGGCAAGTCTCTCCGGCGGCGAGGCCCAGCGTATCCGGCTGGCGACCCAGGTTGGTTCAGGGCTGGTGGGTGTGTGTTATATTTTGGACGAGCCCAGTATCGGGCTGCATCAGCGGGATAATGACAAGCTGCTGAACACTTTGAAAAGCCTGCGGGACTTGGGGAACACGCTGATTGTGGTGGAGCATGACGAGGATACCATGCTGGCGGCGGATTACGTGGTGGACATTGGTCCCGGGGCGGGCTCCCATGGGGGAGAAGTGGTGGCTTGCGGCACGGCGGAGGAGATCATGGAGGTGCCGGATTCCATCACCGGCAAATATCTGAGCGGGGAGCTTAGGATTCCCGTTCCCCCGTCCAGAAGAAAACCAACCGGGTGGTTGAAGGTGACCGGGGCCCGGGAGAATAATCTAAAGAACATTAATGTGGAATTTCCGCTGGGTGTGATGACCTGTGTGACAGGTGTGTCAGGTTCTGGCAAGAGCTCGCTTGTGAATGAGATATTGTATCAGCGTCTGGCAAGAGATTTGAACAGGGCGAGATGCATCCCTGGGAAACATAAGGATGTGCAGGGCTTGGAACAGTTGGACAAGGTCATTGCGATCGACCAGTCCCCCATCGGGCGGACGCCCCGCTCGAATCCCGCCACCTACACAGGTGTGTTTGACCAGATCAGGGATCTGTTCGCTTCCACGCCGGACGCCAAGGCGAGGGGGTACGGCAAGGGGCGTTTCAGCTTTAACGTGAAGGGTGGGCGATGCGAAGCCTGCAGCGGGGACGGAATTATTAAAATAGAAATGCATTTTCTGCCGGATGTATATGTGCCATGCGAGGTCTGCGGGGGCAAGCGCTACAACCGCGAAACCCTTGAGGTAAAGTACAAAGGTAAGAGTATTTTTGATATTCTGGATATGACGGTGGAGGAGGCTATGCCGTTCTTTGAGCCGCTCCCCTCCATTCGCCGTAAAATAGAAACGCTTTATGATGTGGGACTTTCTTATATAAAGCTGGGGCAGCCTTCCACCACCCTTTCCGGCGGCGAGGCCCAGCGCATCAAACTGGCGACAGAGCTTTCTAAGCGAAGCACGGGCAAAACGATTTATATTTTGGACGAGCCTACCACAGGGCTTCATTTTGCGGATGTGCATAAGCTGGTGGAGATTCTGCACAGGCTGGCAGACGGCGGCAATACGGTGGTCGTGATTGAGCATAATCTTGACGTAATCAAAACGGCGGATTATATTATAGATATGGGTCCTGAGGGCGGTGACAAGGGTGGGACAGTCATTGCGCAGGGAACACCGGAACAGGTTGCCGACAATAAGAAATCATACACAGGAGTCTATATTCGCAAGATGCTGGATAAGGATAACAAGCACAATAAAAGGAGGAAATAGCAATGGAAGCAAAGGAGAAGGAAAACATTCAAAGCTACAATATGACGAAAGCGGTGAATAAATTCGCACTGGTAATCGTCACGATTATTGCGGCTTTTATGTTTTTTGGTTATACGAAGGAGTATATCCTAGACCACATTAGTCTAGGTTTTGCGCTGATTGTGGATATCTGGGTGATTGGGTCTATGATTGCCAATTATGTAACCTATTTCCGCAAGAAGGACAGTGAAAGCTTCAGACATATTTCCCTTGTGGGTTATATCGTCCTGTATGCATTGTGTGTGCTGGGCGGTACGAATGATATGGTGTTCTGTATTGCGTTTCCTATCACGGTAATGTATATTCTGTATTTTGATTATTCCTTGATCGTGCGTGCAGCGATTGCCTTTTCCATTATCAATATAGTGGATCTGCTTTATGTGACGCTTGGCATGAAACATATGCATTCCGGGGCGGAGTTAGACAGCACTTGTCTGTTGATCCAGGGGGCATGCATAATTGTGTATATGATTGCGACCTGTTACAGCACCAAATTATCCAACAAGAATAATTCCATGAAGCTTGCCAGCATCAGCGAGGAGAAGGAAAAGAGTGTGAAGATGCTGGATGATATTCTTCAGGTAGCCGAAGCGGTGCGGAAGAATTCCCAGGAGGCTTCCAAACATATCGGAGAGCTTGGAAGAGACGTGGACATGACTACCGGCGCCATGCAGGAGATTTCACAGGGCAACAACAATAATGCGGAGAATATAGAGAAGCAGACGGTTATGACCAACAATATCCAAGGGATGATCGAGGAGACCAAGCGGATGTCGGATGAGATGCTGGGGTTGTCCAGACAGTCCACGCAGGCAGTGGAGGGCGGACGCGAGAGTGTTCAGAACCTTGAGGAGAATTCCAAGAAAGCAGGCAAGGCCAACCGGCAGGTAGAGGAGTCTGTCAAAGCCTTCATGCAGAATGTGAGCGAGGTGCAGGAGATTGTCGCCCAGATTTTCACGATTTCGGATCAGACGGATCTGCTTGCTTTGAATGCTTCCATTGAGAGCGCAAGAGCGGGTGAGGCCGGAAGAGGGTTCTCCGTGGTCGCGGAGGAGATTCGTAAGCTTGCCGAGGAGACGAGGGTGCTCACGGAGAAAATCGAGGAGATTGTGGCAGTGCTGCAGAACAATGCGGACAATGCCATCGAGATGGTGGACAATGTGCTGGAGACGGCGCAAGAGGAGCATACATTGATTGAAAATGCCCACAGCAGCTTCAACAAGATTGGCAGCAGCATGGATAATTTGAATAAGAATGTACAGGAGATTTACGGGAAGATCGAGGAGATCATGGAATCCAACAATGTGATTGTGGACAGCATCAGTCAGATTTCGGCAGTCAGCGAGGAGGTGGCGGCGAACACCCAGCAGACGGTGGAGAAATGTCTGGAGACGAAGGAAAGGGCGTCGAGTGCGGAGAGGCTGATGGATGATCTGGTACACACAGTGAGCTCGATAGATAAGTATCTATAGATAAATATCTGTAAATATTTTCAAAAATGAAAAATGCTCTAAACTATTTGAGGGATTTTGCCGATAAAGATTGTGGGTAGGAGAATAATAGAGAAATGCAAGGACGCAGAATACTTATGAATGGCTTTTGCCATTTATTCTGCGTCTTTTTAACAATTTTTTAAAAATTTGATAAACCCCTATGAATTTGGAAAGTTTTCGGTTATAATAGATAATCAGCAGGCACTAACAGGCGAATTATACCGGAAAGGGGTAAAATAAATGCAGTGTACAGATATTGGAATTGATTTGGGTACAGCCAGTATACTTGTCTACATCAGAGGAAAAGGTGTAGTTTTGAAAGAGCCGTCAGTAGTGGCTTTTGATAGAGATACCAATAAGATCAAAGCGATTGGAGAGGATGCACGTCTGATGCTGGGCAGAACACCCGGCAATATCGTGGCGGTGAGACCGCTTCGTCAGGGCGTTATCTCTGATTATACTGTCACAGAGAAGATGATGAAGTATTTCATCCAGAAGGCGTTGGGCAAGCGCACCTTCCGCAAGCCCCGCATCGCAGTCTGTGTGCCCAGCGGCGTCACAGAAGTGGAGAAGAAGGCGGTTGAGGATGCTACCTACCAGGCGGGAGCCAGGGAGGTTTCCATCATAGAGGAGCCCATTGCGGCTGCCATTGGAGCAGGGATTGATATTTCCAAGCCCTGCGGGAATATGATTGTGGATATCGGCGGAGGAACTTCCGATATTGCCGTGATCTCACTGGGCGGTACGGTGGTCAGCGCTTCCATCAAGATCGCAGGAGACGATTTTGACGAGGCTTTGGTTCGGTACATGCGTAAGAAACATAATCTTCTGATCGGTGAAAGGACCGCGGAGGATATCAAGATCAAGATCGGTTCCGCGTACAAGCGTCCGGAGGTTGATTACATGGACGTGAGGGGCCGTAATCTGGTGACAGGCCTTCCTAAGACAGTAAAGGTTTCCTCGGAGGAGACGGAGGAGGCTTTGCGGGAGACCACGGCGCAGATCGTGGAGACCATCCATAGTGTATTGGAGAAAACACCCCCTGAGCTTGCGGCGGATATTGCGGACAGAGGTATCGTTCTCACCGGCGGCGGCAGCCTGCTGCGAGGGTTGGAGGATTTGATTTCAGCCAAGACAGGAATCAACACCATGACGGCGGAAGACCCCATGACAGCGGTGGCTGTGGGCACGGGGCAGTATGTGGAGTTCTTGGCAGGATACAGGGAGCAGTAACAAGGGTTTAACAGAATTAGTATATATACATGAGTAAGAGAGGAAAGTAGCTATGTTACGAGGTTTATACACCGCATGGTCAGGCATGGTAAACGAGCAGAACAGAATGGACATCATGACCAACAATCTGGCCAATGCGTCCACTGTGGGATTTAAGAAGGAGGGCGCTACCAGCCAGTCCTTTGATGATGTGCTCACGGTAAAACTCAAGGATAAATCAGTGGGGCTCAGCACTGTGGAGCGGACAGGTATCAGGAATCCCGGCGTCAAGATTGGCGAGAATTACACAGATTATGGGCAGGGGTCTTTCCGTGACACGGGCAACACCTTTGATCTGGCGCTCTCGGGGGAGGGATTTTTTGCCATAGATTTCGCTAATAAGGCGGATGGGGCTACTACCATGTATACCAGAGCGGGTCAATTTTCCTTGAATAAGGATGGGTATCTGGTGACGCAGGACGGTGATTTTGTGTTGGATACCAATGACAGGCGCATCCAGATGGATACCTTGAAGGCGACGGATATTGACAAGACCGGTACGATTCGTCAGGAGGGAACTATCATCGCCCGGATTAAGGTAGTGGACTTTGAGAATTATGATTATTTGGAAAAATATGGCGAGACCTATTATCGTCCCATACAGGGGGCTGAGACCACGAATGGAACAGCCACCATTAATTCAGGATATTTGGAGATGGCAAATGTGCAGATTGTGTCGGAGATGGTCAATATGATTGCAATCACAAGAGCTTATGAGGCCAACCAAAAGATCATACAAACTTATGATGACTCCTTGGAGATTGCGGTGACACAGATTGGCAGAGTACAGTAATTTTATAGAATGCGAGAAAGAAGGAATATGACATGGTAAGAAGTTTATGGACAGCAGCAACGGGTATGATTGCCCAACAGACGAATGTGGACAACATTGCCCACAATCTTTCCAATGTGAATACTACAGGTTATAAGACGCAGGTGATGGAGTTCAAGAGCCTTTTGTACCAAAATATCCAGACAAAGACCACATCCACGAACGGTGAGTCCAAGCCCGGCAGCGCGCAAGTCGGTCTGGGTGTGCGCAACGCATCCATTAGCTCCATATTCAAGACAGGCCCAATGCTTGCCTCTGAAAAAAATACGTCTTTTGCTTTGGATGGCGACGGATTCTTTGCTGTGAGAGGTATTGACGGCAATACATATTATACCAGAAACGGTAATTTTGAGTTTGTGCTTGGTACTAACGGCAACATGCTGGCGAACAGTGAGGGTTGTCCTGTGTTGGACAGCCAGGGAAGACCGATTATTCTGGACGAGGAGTATATCCTCAGTCAGGTGTCGGTGACCTCCGACGGACGTATCTGTTATCCGGATGAAAACAATAACCCTCAGCCCATCGGGATTCAGCTCGGCGTGTTCCAGTTTAACAATCCCAATGGTTTGGATAAGCTGGCAGAGAGCCTTTACGAGGTGACGGCAGCCAGCGGGCAGGCGATCAACGAGGCGACGAATCCCAATGTGCGCAGATCTACCATTAGACAGGGCTATCTGGAAGGTTCCGGCGTTCAGGTGGTGGATGAGATGGTCAACATGATTGTGGCACAGCGCGCCTATGAAATAAATTCCAAGGCGATTGTTGCTTCCGACGAGATGCTGCAGCAGGCGAACAATCTGAGGAGATAAAAAGCAATCATTAGATGATTGCTTTAGAGAAAGGAAAATTAGGTTATGGATATCGGTAATCTGTCTTCTGCATATAATGAAGTTTATAATTCCGCGGCGAATGCTTCCGCGTCCAAGCTGGAAGGCCAACTGAAGTCGGACTACTCCAAGGCTTCGGACGAGGAGCTGATGGATGCTTGTAAGCAGTTTGAGGCTTATTTTTTGGAGCAGATGTTCAAGGAGATGGTGAAGACCATTCCCAAGAGCGAGAACAGCAGTGGTTCCACCAATTCCATGTTGGATTATTTTAAGGATGAAATGATACAGCAGGTGGCGGCGGATTCCACAGAGCAGAACAGTTTGGGACTTGCACAGATGCTTTTTGAGCAGATGAAGCGTAATTATGCGATGGATGCGGACAGTCTTGCATAAGACTGTCCATTCTTTCTATTTTTCTTTTCCATATCGGAAATAATACACAGAAGGACAAATGAATATGGATATGATTAGCGGATATGTAGAACATATCATTTTTCAAAATAATGAAAATGGCTATACGGTGATGAACCTTGTCGCGGAGGGAGAGGAGATTACCTGTGTGGGGCTTTGCAAGGGCTTGTCCCCGGGAGAAAATATCGAGGCGCAGGGCGAGATGGTGGAACACCCGGCATATGGACAACAGTTTAAGATCAGCAGTTACCGGACGGTGATGCCGAAGGACAGCGTCAGTATGGAGCGATATCTGGGAAGCGGTGCGGTGAAAGGCGTCGGTGCGGCATTGGCTGCCCGCATTGTGAAAAAGTTCGGGGATGATACCTTTCGCATTATCGAGGAGGAGCCGGAGCGTTTGGCGGAGATTAAGGGCATCAGCGAGCGCAAGGCACAGGAGATTGCCCTGCAGATGGAGGAGCGGAAAGATTTGCGGGAGGCGCTGGTCTATCTGCAGCAGTTTGGGATTTCCAACACGCTGGCGGTAAAGATATACAATGCCTATGGCGCGGAGGTCTATGGTGTGATGAGGGAGAATCCCTATCGTCTGGCGGAGGATATCAATGGCGTGGGATTTAAGATCGCGGACGAGATTGCGTCACGCATCGGCATCCACACTAATTCGGATTACCGCATACGCAGCGGCGTCTTTTATACCCTGCTGCAGTCTGTGGGGGAGGGGCACTGTTATCTGCCCATGGAACTTCTGTTGGAGCGTGCGAGAGACTTATTGGGCGTGGCAAAGGAGGATATTCAGCCCCAGGTGGAGAATCTTGCCATGGATCGGAAGCTTGTGATCAAGGGAGATAAGGTATCAGCGGCAAATTACTATTATGCGGAGCTGAACTGCGCAGCGATGCTGCATCGGTTGAATATTCCTATGTGGGAGGCGGAAGTCTTGCCCTCCCAGGAGACAGCCATGCGCAAAACGATAGAGGATATGATGACAAAATTGCAGATGGATTTGGACGAGATTCAGCTGCAGGCGGTGATGGGCAGTATTCAGAACGGTCTGTTCATCCTCTCAGGTGGTCCGGGTACGGGCAAGACGACCACCATCAATATGATGCTGCGCTATTTTGAATCGGAGGGACTGGATATCATGCTGGCGGCGCCAACGGGGCGGGCGGCGAAGCGCATGACAGAGACCACGGGGTTTGAGGCACGCACGATACACCGTCTGTTAGAGCTGAACAGCGCGCTTTCCGACGAGGATGGCAAGAAGGTGCGCTTTGAGCGCAATGAACAGGCACCTCTTGAGACGGACGTGGTGATCATCGACGAGATGTCTATGGTGGATATCCAACTTTTTCAGGCGCTCTTGAAAGCGATCGTGCCCGGTACACGACTGATTCTTGTGGGGGATGTGAACCAGCTGCCCAGCGTTGGCCCAGGCCAAGTGCTGAGGGATATTATTGACAGTAATCAATTTCCCATGGTAGTGCTGCAGAGGATTTTTCGACAGGCAAAAGAGAGCGATATCGTGGTCAATGCCCACCGGATCAATCGGGGGGAGCAGATTGCCTTGGACAACCATTCTAAGGATTTCTTTCTATTGGAGAGAAATGACGTAAATGTCATTTATAAGCATATGATACAATTGATTCAGGAGAAGCTTCCCAGATATGTTCAGGCGACGCCTATGGATATTCAGGTGCTGACGCCCATGCGCAAGGGAAGCCTTGGCTGTGAGACATTGAATGGTATCTTGCAGCGATATTTAAATCCGCCGGAACCAACAAAGCGGGAGCATGCGGTGGGCGATATGGTTTACCGCGAGGGCGATAAGGTGATGCAGATTAAGAACAACTATCAGTTAGAGTGGGAGATTGTGAGCAGATACGGCATTCCTGTGGATAAAGGAACCGGTGTCTTCAACGGGGACATGGGGAGAATCCTGGAGATTAACGAAGCGGCGGCGACCTTGGTGGTGGAGTATGACGAGCAGAAGAGGGTGACTTATCCTTTTGCCTTGCTGGAAGAGTTGGAACTATCCTACGCTGTCACGATTCACAAATCTCAGGGAAGCGAATACCCCGCGGTAATCCTGCCTTTGCTGACCGGCCCGAGGATGCTTTTTAACCGAAACCTCTTATACACGGCCATTACCAGGGCCAGGAGCTGTGTGACGATCCTGGGGAGCAGCGCCGTGGTGCGTGCCATGATAGACAACGTGAGTGAGCGCAGCCGCTTCACGAGCCTTGCGGAGCGTATTTGCGAGCAAGGAGCATAAAGGAGATAAGAATGACATCGAAATGGCATACAAATTGTGTAAATGTAATTAAACAGCTTCTCTTTCCGCGCCGTTGCCCAATTTGTGACAGGATTGTCATTCCTTTTGGTGAGAAAATATGTCCCAAATGCGCAATGGGGTGCAAATTTCTGACACCGCCCTATTGCATGAAATGTGGCAAGAAGCTGTCGGACGAGGCAGAATTGTGCGGGGATTGTCGGAAGAAACCCCATATTTTTTCGAGAGGAAGGGCACTCTATGAATATGAGAGTGTGGCGTTCTCCATCTATCGGATGAAATACGGGGGCAGGCAGGAATACGCGGAGTATTTTGGGGAGGAGCTTGCTTATTATCTGGAAAGCTTTATCCGCGACGTGAATCCGGATGCACTGATCCCCGTTCCCCTACACAGGAAGCGAGAGCGAAGGCGGGGTTACAATCAGGCGGCGCTGCTTGCAAAGGCGATGGGGCGGCATCTGGGGGTGCCGGTATTGGACAATTATCTGGTTCGCGTGAAGAATACAACTCCATTAAAATGGCTGAATCCAAAAGAAAGAGAAAATAATTTGAAAAAGGCTTTTAATATTGTGCAAAATGATGTAAAATTAAAGAGAGTCGTATTGGTGGATGACATCTATACGACGGGAAGCACAATGGACGAAGCGGCAGGGACGCTGGCTGCCCATGGAGTGGAGGAGATCTATTTCGTGGCTCTTGCGTGCGGTGCAGGCATATGAGTGAAATGGAGGATTTTCTAAATGGATGTAAGAACATGCAGAAATTGCAAAAAGATTTTTAACTATTTGTCCGGACCTATTATTTGTCCTTCGTGTAAGGACGAGATGGAGCAGAAGTTCCAGGAGGTCAAGGCGTATATCAGCGAGCATAAGGGCGCGAATATGCAGGAGGTGGCGGAAGCCTGTGAGGTGGACGTGTCACAGATTCGCCAGTGGTTGAAGGATGACCGTCTGGAGCTGACGGAGGATTCTGCGATTTTCCTGACCTGTGAGCATTGCGGTGCGTCTATCCGTTCGGGCAGATATTGTGATGCCTGCAGGAACAGCATGGCAAACGGTTTCCAGAATATTATTAACAGCGGTAAGCCAAAAACGCCTGAGAAACCCGTCAAGAAAGATAAGGAGAATCCGAAGATGAGATTCCTGAGCTAATCTTAATGCGGAGGTCTTTATGCTGAATGAAGAAAGAGTAATTTTGATGACAAAGATGGCTTCCTATGAGGCCGGCGAGGGCAAAAAAAATATGAAGATCGGCAAGTATTTCCGCGGCGATTATATTGCCTGGCAGATTTTGAAGTCGATTTTCTGTGCCACAATTGCCTTTGTACTGATTTTGGCCCTATTTGTATTTTATGATTTTGAGGTTTTTATGCAGGATATCTATGAGATGGATTTGGTGGGTTTTGCCAAGACGATACTCATGTATTACGGGATTACAGTAGTGGTTTACGGGGCTGCGTCCTATGTGGTCTGTGCGTACCGTTATTCCAAGGCGAGGAAGAGTCTGAAGCTATACTATCAAAATCTTAAGAAGTTGAATTCCCTGTATAAGGAGAATCTATCATGACAGCATTACTGGAATTGAGAGACAGACTTAAATATTTTTACAGTAAGAATGAAGTATTTATTTTACCCGTGGGGAAATTCTTGTTGGCGTTTATCCTTTTGACGGTGGTTAATGACAAGATGGGTTATATGACCAGGCTGGATAATATTGCGATTGTTTTGATCGCGGCATTGGCTTGTTCGTTTCTCCCCAATTTTTTCATCATTTTGTTTGGGGCGGCGTTCAGTCTGCTCCATATGTACGCGCTTTCGTTTGAGATTGCAATCGTGGGTATGGTGGTTTATTTATTGATGTTCTTGCTGTTTTTCCGGTTTGGACCCGCGGACTCTCTTGTGGTGGTGCTGACGCCTCTTCTATGTTGCTGGAAAGTGCCTTATATCATGCCGGTGGCCATGGGGCTTTTGGGGACTCCTGCTTCTGCGGTATCCGTGGGCTGTGGCATCGTTGTATATTATCTGCTTTTGGCAGTGACCACGAGTGCACCGACGATCAGTACCATGAATGCCGGGGACGCGACGGCAAAGATTCGGCTAGTGATAGACGGGCTTTTGGACAGCAAGGCTATGTTGGTGATGTTGGTGGCCTTTGCCATCACGGTGGTGGTGGTGTATTTGATTCGGAGAATGTCTATTGACTACTCATGGACGATTGCCATGGTGGCGGGTGTTGTATTGAATCTAGTCATTCTGTTGGTGGGAGATTTGGTTTATGAGACTAATATATCCGTGGTAGGCGCGATTTTGGGCAATATTCTGGCACTGGGCGTGGCGAAGCTGATTGAGTTCTTTCGGTTTTGCGTGGATTATAGCAGGACAGAAAAGGTGCAGTTTGAGGATGATGAATATTATTATTATGTGAAAGCGATTCCAAAAATGACGGTGGCGGCACCAACAAAGACGGTGAAGCATATCAACACACAGAGAAAGGCTTCCGGACGTTATGACAACCGCTCTGTAGGACGAGGTTCTACAACAGCCAGACGACCACAGGAATCGCAGGATGATTATGAGGAGTTGTTTTAAAGGATGCAACTGTTTGACAGGATCGTGGAGTATCTGAAAAATTTCAGTATATACGGGACGACAATGGACCTGGGCGATGTATTGGAGATTCTGATAATCGCCCTTTTGGTGTATTATGTTTTGGTATGGATCAAGGCCACCAGGGCATGGACGCTCTTGAAGGGTCTTATTGTGATATGCGGATTTTTGCTGGCGGCGTCAATCTTCGAGATGACGACGATTCTGTGGATTGCGCGGAATGCATTGGGAGTCGCTATCACGGCATTGGTGGTTATCCTGCAGCCAGAGCTTAGAAGAGCACTGGAAGACTTAGGCAAAAAAAATATTTTGTCATCAGTCAGTTTGTTTGATTCCGGCAAGAAGAGCGAGGAGGAATTCTCGGAAAAAACGATCGCTGAGATTGCAAAGGCATGTGTGGAGATGGGGAAAGTGCGCACTGGCGCGTTGATTGTCATTGAGCGTGAGGTTTCCTTGAGAGAGTATGAGCGAACGGGGATTGACGTGGACGGATTGGTGACCAATCAGTTGTTGATTAATATTTTTGAACATAATACGCCCTTACATGACGGGGCGGTTATCGTGCGGGGTAATCGGATTACTTCCGCAACTTGTTATCTGCCGTTGTCAGACAATCTGGCGCTTAGCAAAGAGTATGGCACGAGGCATCGCGCTGGGGTAGGAATCTCCGAGGTCACGGATTCCCTGACAGTGATCGTGTCCGAGGAGACGGGCAAAATCAGTGTGGCATACGAGGGGGAACTGATGGGCGGCCTGAACGGAGAGTCGCTGCGGACGTATCTGCAGCAGGCTTTGCTCAAGAATAACGAGGAGAACAAACCCAAGCGTAAACGGAAAGGAAGGAATAGAACCAAGAATGCGAAAAAAATTGCTGAATAACTGGAGCTTGAAAATCATATCTCTGGTATTGGCCTTTATTTTATGGTTCGTAGTGGTGCAAATCGATGATCCCCAGGATGACCAGGATATGGGAAATATTTCTGTGAAGCTGGTCAATACAGAGCTTTTAGCACAGGAAAACAAGGTGTATGAGATTCTGGATGGCACGGACACGGTACGGGTGACTGCCTATGCGCCCAAGAGTGTGTTTTCGCAGCTTCGCAGCAGTGATATCATCGCAGAGGCGGATATCAGCAGGCTCACGGATATCAATACCGTGCCGATCACACTTTCCTCCACGAATCGGAACGTGGCTTCTCTCTCGGGCAGCCATGATTCTGTCAAGCTGACTGTGGAAGAGAAGGCGAGCAAGTATGTGACGTTGATGAGCAGTACGGTTGGGACGGTGGCAGAGGGTTATGTGGTATCCAACCTGACACCAGATCAGAACCGTATCGAGGTATCCGGACCCAAGTCTGCGGTGGAGCAGGTCAAATATGCCGGGGCAGAGATAGACGTGACAGAGGCAACCACGAATCTGACGGCGAATGTGGACATCAGGCTCTATGACGGGGACGGCAATCAGGTGGAGCGTTCCAATTTGATAAAGAACGTGGATTATGTCAGGATGTCAGTTGAAGTGCTGGCAACGAAAGAGGTGCCTGTTGTATTGACTGTCACTGGTACGCCGGCAGATGGATATATGGCTACCGGGGTGGTGGAATGTACCCCGATGGTGGTTCAGATTGCGGGAAGCGCATATAATTTGACAAGGATCAATGAGATTGCAATTTCTGCAGAGGAGCTGGATATCACGGGTGAGAAGGAAAACGTGGTACGTACTATCGATCTCAGGGAATATCTGCCAAGCAATATTAGATTTGCGGACAGCAATTTTAATGGAAATGTCACAGCTACGGTTCATATAGAGCCCATTGTGAGAAAGACCCTGCAGATTGCAATGTCGGATCTCAAGGTGATCAATGTGCCTGAAGGATATGATGCGGAGATCAGGGAACCGGCGGAGGATGTGGTCTCTGTGGAGTTCAGCGGTCTGAGTGAACAAATACAGACATTACAATCGGGAACAGTTGCCGGAATGGTGGATATTGATGCTTGGATGGATAAACAGAATATGGAGCGGTTGAGAGCGGGCACTTATACCATACCGGTGACATTCGCGGTGGGGGAGGATATTACTGTGAGGAACACGCCCAGCGTGAGGGTTGTCATCAAGGAAGCGGAAGAATAAATCATTAGAATCGAGGGGAAAGTATGGCTAGGTTATTTGGAACAGATGGTGTGAGAGGTGTGGCGAATGAGGAGTTGACCCCGCTATTGGCAATGCAGCTTGGTCAGGCGGGGGCATATGTGCTGACGAAGGAGAAGGCGCACAAACCGACGATCATGGTAGGGTGTGATACCAGAATCTCGGGGGATATGCTGGCAAATGCGCTGATGGCAGGGGCTTGCTCCGTGGGTGCGAACTGCATCTTTGTGGGGGTGCTGCCAACGCCCGCGGTGGCGTATCTCACCAGAAAGTATAAGGTGGACGCAGGGGTTGTGATTTCTGCATCCCACAATCCGGTGGAATTTAACGGCATCAAGTTTTTTGACGGGGATGGCTATAAGCTGCCGGATGCCTTAGAGGACGAGATTGAGGACATGATACGAGGTAACATGCAGGGTATCAAGTTCCCCATTGGCCCTGGCGTGGGTAAGATCAAATACCGCACGGATGCGCGGGAGGAATATATTAATTATGCCAAGAATGCAGTCAATGTCAATCTTTCGGGATTGAAGATTGTGGTGGATTGCGCGGAGGGTGCTGCTCACTATACATCCGTGGAGACCCTGAAGGAGCTGGGGGGCAATGTGGTTGCCATACATAACAGTCCCGATGGCACCAATATCAATGCAAACTGTGGTTCCACCCATATGCAGGAGCTGCAGGCGAGAGTGGTCTATGAGAAAGCGGATGTGGGTCTTGCCTTTGACGGGGATGCGGATCGTTTGCTGGCTGTGGATGGCAATGGTAAAAAGGTGGACGGCGACCAGATCATGGCGATCATCGGCAATTACATGCGGGAGCAGGGAAAGTTAGCCAAGAACACCATTGTAGCCACTGTCATGAGCAATCTGGGCTTTTTCCTGATGGCCGAGAAGCAGTGCATTAACATGGAGAAAACCAAGGTGGGTGACCGCTATGTGTTGGAGCGCATGAAGGAAATCCACGCCAACCTGGGCGGAGAACAGTCGGGGCATATTATTTTCCTTGACGAGAATACCACGGGGGACGGCTTGCTCAGCGCGCTCCATCTCTTGCAGGTGATGGTTGACACGGGGAAATCCCTGGCGGAGCTTGCGTCTATTATGGAAGTGCTGCCCCAGGCATTGGTCAACGCAAAGGTAGCGAATCACAAGAAGGAAAAATATATGGAATACCCGGAGATTGCAGATGCCATCGCCAAGCTGGAGGAGAAGTTCAACGGCGAGGGGAGAGTGTTGATTCGTCCCTCCGGCACCGAGCCGCTGGTGCGTGTCATGATCGAGGGTAAAGATCAGGCAGTGATCCAAGAGGAAGCCGAGAAACTTGCAGGGCTAATTCAAGACATTATGTTCTAATCAAAAAATACTTGTACATATTTTTTAATCATGATATATTAGATATAGATATTACAGTGTCGCGGGAAGGGCGGGCAAACGGGGTTGCCTGTGCGGCATGGAACGGATTGGAGGGTAAGCGATATGGTAAGTCAGAAGGTAGTCATCAAAAACCCTACAGGCTTGCATTTGAGACCGGCAGGTATCCTATGCAAGGAAGCTATGCAGTTTAAATCATTAATTACATTTACATTTCGGGACAGTACAGCCAATGCGAAGAGCGTGCTCAGTGTGTTGGGGGCATGTGTCAAATGCGGTGATGAGATTGAATTTGTGTGTGAAGGGGACGATGAGGCCGAGGCCTTAAAGGCTTTGGTGGCAGCCGTGGAGAACGGCTTGGGAGAATGATAGGCAGCTCATCCGCTGGATGGGCTGTTTCTATTTTAAGAGAAAGGTAAGGTTTGGAAAGAGATGTTAAATTATAAGAGATATCAAAAGAATCCTGTGATGGATTATCCGGAGAGGGAATGGCCGAATAAGGAGATTACCAAGGCACCCGTTTGGTGCAGTGTTGACTTGAGGGACGGCAATCAGGCTTTGATCGATCCCATGGTAGTGAATGAGAAAATCGAGATGTTTCAGTTCCTCATCAAGCTTGGCTTTAAGGAGATTGAGATAGGGTTTCCGGCGGCGAGCCAGATAGAATTTGACTTTCTGCGGCAGTTGGTGGACAGGAAGCTGATCCCTGACGACGTGGTGGTACAGGTTTTGACCCAGTGCAGGGAGGAGCTGATCGACCGTACTTTTGAGTCTATCGAAGGCTGTAAGCAGGCAATTGTACATATTTATAATTCCACATCCACCCTGCAGAGGGATGTGGTGTTCCACAAGGATAAGCCCGAGATCATGGAGATTGCTCTGGAGGGCACGCGGATGGTAAAGGAGCGTGCCGCCAAGTTCCCGGGCAAGATTATTCTGGAGTACTCCCCGGAGAGTTTCACGGGCACGGAGCCGGAGTATGCCGCCGAGATTTGTAATGCGGTGATCAATGAGTGGGGGCCCACGCCGGAGAATCCCATGATTATCAATCTGCCTTCCACGGTGGAGATGACCACGCCCAATGTGTTTGCCGACCGTATCGAGTGGATGATCAAGCATCTGGACAACAGGGAAAGCCTTGTCATCAGCGTGCATCCCCACAATGACAGAGGGACGGGGGTTGCGACTGCGGAGCTGTCTTTGCTTGCGGGGGCTGACCGTATCGAGGGGACGCTTTTTGGCAACGGCGAGCGCACCGGAAATGTGGACGTGTTGAATATTGCCTACAATATGTTTTCCCAAGGGATTGATCCCAAGCTGAATATCGAGAGTGTGAACGAGATTATCGAGATATATGAGCGCTGCTGTAAGCTGCCCATTCATCCCAGACACCCTTATGCAGGGAAGCTGGTGTTCACCGCCTTTTCCGGCTCTCATCAGGATGCCATCAACAAAGGCGTGCATGCCATGAAGGAGCGGGGCAGTGAGATTTGGCAGGTTCCCTATCTGCCCATCGACCCCTCTGATATTGGCAGGGATTATGAGCCCATCGTGCGCATCAATTCCCAGTCCGGCAAGGGCGGTGTGGCGTTTGTCATGGATACTTATTTTGGATTCAAGCTGCCCAAGGCGATGCAGAAGGAATTTGCCAATGTGATTCAGGAGATCTCCGAAAGACAGGGAGAGGTTTCTCCGGAAAGAATCATGGAATGCTTCAAGGAGGAATACTTAGATAAGAAAGAGCCGATTCATTTCAGAAAGCTTCGCATGGATGATTTGAGCGGTTCCGTGAAGTCTGAGTTTGATACCAGAGTGTCCGTGGTTTACACCAACAATGGAGTTGAGAAATATTTTGAGGCGGTGGGTAACGGACCCATTGATGCCGTGCAGAGAGGGCTTGCGGAGGAACTGGGTATCCGCATCAAGATTTTGGATTATGAGGAGCACGCTTTACAAAGCGGTTCCAACTCCCAAGCGGCTGCCTATATCCATCTGTTGGATGCGGAGACGGGGCATGTGACCTACGGTGTGGGCGTAAGCTCCAACATTACCCGCGCCTCCGTGAGAGCAATTTTCTCTGCGGTGAACAGACTGGGGCTGGGGAATTAGCGGAAAGTAAAGGAATCATTCTCGTTTACAATGCATATCATGGTTTTTCCAGTGTTTAATAAGATTTCATTGCCGGCGTCATCATAATATTTGGTGGCGCCGTAATCACTGTCCTTTTTCCAATTGACATGAATCCCCTTGCCATTGGTGAAAAACCAACCATCACGGGTGTTATCGTGACATTGCAGCACCAGATAACCTTTGGCGTCCAACACCTCCTGCTTTACATATTGGACAATCACGTTCTTGAAGGCCAGCTGTTCTCCGGTCACCGCATCCACATGGGGCTCGTCCGAGCCTCCGGAGAGATGCTGGGAGCGATAATAGAGACCATCCTCCTCGTTGAACTCAAAGTAGCAGCGGGTTAAGGGGTAAGAGCCGGACATATCGATATAAGTGGCGTTTGACGCGTCACCGCCATACTGTGCCAGGGTGTTTGGTTCGGCCTTGGTGGCAAAGGTGAAATGGGAATCCTCTGTCAATCCGCGGTAGGACAGGTCATAATCCTTATTTTCAATGCGCTCCAGGAGCTTCTCTCCGTCCGTGTATACATTGTGCGGGTCGGGCCGGTCTTTGGAGCGGTAGAAGGCGCGTCCGTCCCTGGCGGTGATTCCGTCAATATGTTCGGTGTTCTTCTCCGCCATCAAATCATTGATATAGTAAGGCCCGCCAAAGTGGACAAAGAAAGCATCCCACTCAAAGGCCCAATAAGCATAGTAAGTCCGTGCGCTTCGAATATTGCCAATTCGCTTCAAATTCTCCCAATCCTCGTAAATCGCCATAAGACGGGTAATACGTGCCTCCACGTTTGCTTCATATATAATGGACGCTTCGGAGAGATTGTAGTGGGGAACAGCGGCGCTCTCGTTGGGAATCATAACCGCGATAGGACGTGTATTGGCCACGTCAGCAGACACCCACTCGTTGGTCAGACGACTGCGCACCATGCCTTCCTGGGGTGGCTGCGTGTCATCCTCAACTACGACTTGAACATTGGAAGTACTCTGATTTCCCGTGCTGGGGAGAAGGTTCTCGCCAAGGGATTCTGTCTGCGTCGGGGCTGGCTCCTCCTGTGACTTGCCGCCACAGCCCATCAGTAGGGGCAGACAAAGAAGAGGGAGACAGAGTAGAAGAATTAAATATCTACTGTTATTATAACGCATGTTTGTTTTTCCTCTTTCCTAATTAAATATCATCTTTAAAAATTTTAGATTAATAATTTTAAAATTGATAATGGAGTCCTGTTGCAATCAGGATACCCAAAATAGCGCCTGCTAATACTTGAAGAGGTGTATGTCCAACAAATTCCTTTAATTTTTCATAGGCGGAGAGCTCGCTGCGCCCCATGGCGGCAAAGGTTTCCATGATATCGTTTAACAGCTTTGCCTGGACGCCGGTCTCCCACCTCACGCCGATAGCGTCATACATGACAATGATGGCAAGAAGCAGGGCGGCTGCAAATTCAAAGCTGCCAGTGCCGTATTCAAAAGCCGTGGCTGTGGCGAAGGCGCACACGGTAGCGGAGTGTGAGCTGGGCATACCGCCGCTTCCGACCAATCGTTCCGCCACGAATTTCTTGGTAAAAAACAGATGGATGATCGTCTTCAGAACCTGGGCGACGAACCAGCCGCACGCGGCGGAGATGAATATTGTATTTCCTAAAAAATCTAGTAGAGGCTGCATATGATTACACTCCTGTATGTTTAGATTGATAGAGCTTTGGGAAATTACCCTTATGGTTAGTATATCCTATTTTATGGGAAAAGTCTATGGTGGAGTTTGGACATCACATTCAGTTGATAATATACTTTTTTTCGGTGTTTCGCCGTATTCCCAAATTTGAGGTTTGTGTAGTTGTTACTGTTAACCAATGATTTTTAAGCGTTTTGTAGGAGTATGAAGTATTGGATTATTTAAAAACATGTGTTATTGACCGCCTTTTAACAATTCCAAGGAAAGGTTGACGGTTGTGGGTGATGGCAATAAAGCTAACGCTATCTTTTACACGCTTTCAGTGTGAATTCAAACATAATTTCTTGACAAGCGGACTCTAGGGGGTAACATGAGACATGGCTATCGGGTACCGTGTCAGGGTGACAAGGCAGGTGTGCGTTGGCGAGCCTGCCAAATATTTCCATGGATTTTTTTAGAATAATATTCAGGAAATGATTGACAGATAAGGATATTCGGTAGTATAGTATAGAGGAATTTCTAACGAAAAACAAACGAAATGAGAGGAGGATTTGTTATGAAGAGTAACAAAAGGCTGTTAGTACGTTGCAAGAGAGTTCTTGCGTGGCTGCTGGCAGTAACTATGGTGACAGGGACGTTGCCGGCATCCGCTGTGTATGCGGCAGAGCTTCCCGTTGTAGACGCGGAGGATGTTTCGGTTTTACCTGCTGATGACGTTACTACAGGCGACGTTGCCGCAGAGGATGCGAAGCTCATGGATGTGTCTGATCCTGCGGACGGGGGGGTAGATGAGGATATCAAAGGGGTGATATACGCGGTGGAATCACCCACGACGGTATATACATTTGACAGAACGGACTTTGATGAAAATTACGAGACGACTCTGCCCTATGGTGATGTGCGTATTGCTGGTAATTGGCAATACGACGGATGGGAAGAGGAGATCCTGAATCGTGTTCATATCATTGAAAATGGTGCGGATCAGGGTTCTTTGAACGACAATTATGGCTTATGGAATTCCGAATGGAAATGGAAGGAGAAGGCGGAGGATAACTGGGCGCCTTTGAAAGAGAATGATTTCTCGGTTGGACCCAATCGCGGTTCTAAGGTAGGAACCTATGTGTATACCATTACCATTCCTGAAACTGCGAATAAAAATAACGAGGCAAAGATTGAGATTACGTTGACGATTGCCAAAGCAGAGGTGGAGCCTGAGGTTAGGATTGATCCTGTGGATGCCGGGACTTTGGCACAGAGCATCAAGGCTGATGATGTTATGGCTGCCATTTATGATCCTGACTATTATAGCAATCGTAATCTTACCTATGACGAGGATAAGACAAAAGCCGAGATTGTTCTGTCATATGCGGTCAAGAATGCGTATGACGGGTCTGTGGTGAACGGTCAGCTTTTAAAGACCGGGGATTATCTGGTTGAGATTACACCTGCCTTCGGTGACCTGGCGACAGAGGACTTAAAGGCAAAGTGCACGCTGAAGCCTGTGATTGTGAAGCTGCAGATGGCTGACTTGATTCGGCCGGAGGTAACCATGGAGCTGACCAGCAGGTGGGCGGTTAAGGATGCCCAGGGTCAGGATACCGGGGATAAGGAGTATTATGTGACTTACACTCCCGGCGAGGATGGCAAGGGGGTTGCTATTGCTGATCCCCAGAGACCTGCGGATTACGAGTTGAAAGTTCGGTACCAGAATGGTTATGATGCGGAGAAGGGCGAGCCTAAGTATACTGACATTACATACACGGATGCGGATCTGTGCTGTGAATGGCTTGATGAATACGGGAATAAAATGGATAGTGCGCCTGTCAATGAGGGTACCTATCGTTATAGAATCACTTATTTGGGTCAGGCGGGTCTGTACGACGGAACACAGTCCGATTATATTGAAGTAACAGTAAAGCCTATGAAGTTGACACTTAAGCCGAAGTGGAAAGAATCCGCCAAGGATTCCGGCAAGGATCCTGTATTCTATGCAGGAATGACGGCAAGGGATGTGATTGCGGCTCTTGATTATGATGTGATAGATGAGAGTGGCAAGACTGTTGCTGTTGACAGACTGCATATTTGGGGCGATGCCTCGAATTATAACAGAACTGTACCTTATGAGCCGGTGTTTGAAGTGCGGGTTGGAGAAGAGGTAGAGGAAAACGGCACAAAGACCATTCAATATAATAAGGTTATTAATAACAATGGTGTATTGACCTATGAGACTTCTAAGCCTTACCGTGTACAGTTTAGTACAAATAAGGGTATTTATAGAGGAGATGGCTACGAGTATACAACAAATATCAATGGTTCTGGTACGGATGCCAATTATGAAGTAAAGGTTGACCCTGAGACATTGAATGCTAATGTTTTGACAGTGACAATGAACCAGGGATATGTGGCGAAGATTGACGCAAGCAAGATTCCTGGGTTGGACGGGGAAACTCGTGCCAACGGTGTGGGCGATACCTATGAGAAACCGATTGTTAAGGTATATGACAGAAAGGCTCTCTATGACGGGCGTGCGCCGTACAAAGTTGCGGAGGTTACAGGTGGTCAGAGCGGGACAGAGCCTCTTGCCTCCGGTACGGATCTGAAGATCACCTACACATGGCAAGAGCAGGTAGCTGAGCCGGTAACCTCGATAAAGCCCGGCACCACCGATGAGAAGGTGACGGAGTACTATTTTGACAATGTGGGTTATTGGAACAATATTCCGTGGGAGGCGGATGATCAGGGTGATCTTTGGAATGCGGGTAATTACAGATTAATGATTACCTATAATGATCCTGAACATGTGAATTATGCGGCTCCGGTATATGTATACTATAGAATTGAGAAGCAGAAGATCATGGTAGAGCCCGTGACTGCTCCCAATGCGCTTACAGAGACAAGTGTTAGCGACTATATCAAGGATAACAGATCTCAGTTTGGTTACGAGATTTGGACTGTGGATGACAATGGTGCGAAACAGACAAAGCTCTTTACCACGGCTGCGAGCGGGGAGAACAACACGACTGCCAACGAGCCCGAGAACAGTTGGGTGGAGGGAAAGCCTTCTGGGAGTAGTAATGTAGTTTCAGGAGACTTCTATATTGATTGGACTGTTAAGGGAAAGAGTGCTACGGAAACGGATTACAGAGCTTACTACACCTTCACGGATGAGGTATCTTATCGCCTGGAGGTGCAGAAATTGCGCCTGAGAAATTCGAATTATATGGACTACGAGAGAGTCAACAAGGGTACGGCTGACGCACCGGACTATGTGAGCGAGACTTTGAACAAAACTTTGGATCTCAAGCTGGATAAGATGGGAACCACAGAGCTTAAGTTCAAGATTGATGAAAAGCAGCTGACCGATATGGTATACAATGGTCAAGAGTACAGCAGAGAGAAAGTTGCCAGTGCGGTGAAGCTTACAAAGGCAGATGGCACGGAAGTTACGGATGTGATGCCGGAGTATCATTGGTATTATGATGGTTACAGCGAAGGATATGATCATTATGAGGACACTAATTTTGAGTGGCCCGTTAACGGTGGTACTTACAGGCTTGCAGCCAGCTTTGCGGGTAACACTACCTACAAGGCAGTGAGCCAGGAGACGATTGGGACTTTTAATATCACACCCAAGGAGATTACTGCCGAGGTTGTGCTGGATGAAGAAATTGTAGCAGGACATAATTTTGATGACTATGATTATCCTATCGTGTTTGCCGGATATGTGGCGAATGAAGAAGGAACAGGTAAGGATGACACCAATTTGTTCACATGGCAGGGATATAAGGATGAAGAGGGCTATTATGACTACGGTGAATATCCGGCTGTGAGCGGTCGTTCCGTTGTTGTAAAAGACGACCAGGGAAAGGTTGTATCCAAATATAAGGGCGAAAAGACCTATACCGCATATGTGAGTGTTGGACTTTATAGTAAGTATAGTAGAAACTATACGGTGAAGCCTGTAAACAAGACCTTTACGACAGTAAGGGGTAATGCGAGGATTGAAGCAACAAGCGTATATTCCGACAGGCAGATTGAAGAGGTTTCATTGACCGAGAAGATTGCTGACATGACTCATACCATTAAGCCCGAGCAGGGAATCGCTTATGTCAATAATTTTAAGCCTTCCTATCAGAATGGCAATCGATATGGCGATAAAAAGGTATCCGGCAACTATATTGTATTCAAGATTTACATGCCTGCTGAGTATGATACTCCTGCAGAAACATGGAAGAATGCTTTCTTTGTGAATGAAATTGAGAAAGCAGGCGGCTATGTGCTTGATTATGCGGATAACAGCAATCATTATGCTAACTATATCACAGTAGCGTTCGGTACTTCAAAAGAAGCTGAGAATAAGCAGCCGCAGTTCAGGATTCGTTGGGAGAACGATTATATCGAGACCTTTATCGTGGACTTCTCAAGCGCTGAGCTTGGTGCGGATTTGACTAAGACGGTAGAGCCTAAGTCCCTTGCATTCAACACGCCGAACAAGAAGATGGCTGTAGGCGAGACTCAGGCTTTGGATGTGAAGATGTCTAAGAAGCTGCAGAATGATGTGATCTGTCTGCGGTACAAGGTTGAAAACGGAACAGATGTTCTGTGTGTAGATGAAAAGACCGGTTTGGCAACAGCTTTGTCAGTTGGTAAGGCAGACGTGTCCGTGACCCCTGTCCGTGAGGATGAGAATGGCCAGATGGTGGCTATCATTGGTGCGAAGCCCGCAAAGGTGACCATTAATGTAACGACCGTGACAGCGCCTAAGATCCAGAAGACAGTTGCCTTGGATAATCAGGTGACGGTTACTTATGGTGCGGTGCCTGACGGATGGCGCAGAGAGTTCTATATCCTTGAGGGTAAACTCAAGGCAGATGATTTTGAGAAAAAGATTGCGGCCATGACCAACGGAATCTATGATGAAATCTACGAGGGAAGCTTTGAGGGAAGCTTTGTGGTAGCTCCTGTTTATGACAGTGAAACACTTCTGGATGCCAAGACCTATATTAAGACAATTGGAGGTTTGAAAGCGGATACGAATTACACGATATACGTGAGAAACGTGAACCGCCCGAGAACTTTGTCAGACGGATGTAAGGTGGAGCTGGCTCCTAAGGGTAATGTGAGGAGCTTCAAGACTTCTAAGCCTCAAGTGAAAGCATTAGACTTGGTATTTGACTATGGCGAGGGTAAGCCCGTACAGGCGCATCCTTATTACGAGGGCTATACGGTTAAATTGACAACTGGGAGTATTAAGCTGGAGACGCTTGGGACATTCCAGGAGCTTCCAAAGAATGTGGCAGCCGATGTACAGGATCTCTATTGGGTTTCTCTTCCTATAAAGGATTCAACGGATAAGAAGACTTATGTGGCTCCAAAACTGGTTTATCAGGTAGCGACGAGAAACACGACTATGAGAGAGGGATATATTGATCACGAAGGTAGCTACTACTATTATCCGACCTCTTATGCTACATTTGATAAGTCAGGGAAGTTAAAGCTGAACATGGCGGAGACGGTGTATGTCAGAGTCATGGACAGCACGACAAAATTGGCATCTGATTGGGAGAGGCTTGAGATTACGGCAGAACCTGACGCGATTGTCAGCAAGGCCACGACGCTGGAAGTAGGACAGGGTGCATACCTTGAGAATCTGGTAGACTACAAGGAAGGCAGCACTCTGGTGAGAGGCAGTAATTTCAACAGACATATCGTGTATGACCAGGCGTTAAAGGATGCTGTTGCACAAAACCCTAACTTTGAGCTTAATGCAAACGGATACATCCGTGCGATTGGTCAGGGAACCTTGAGCTTGAAGGTCAAGGAGCTTTACAGTGGTGGGGAGGCTACCATAACCTTGAAGACCAAGGCTTTGGCTGCACCCGCTGGATTGAAATCAACTTTCGTGACAGATAAGAATGCGCAGATGTGCTTTAACTATGATGGTAAGGCTAATTATTTCAAGGTTGAAGTTACAGACGGCAGAGGCAGACTGGTTTTGAGTAAGTTGTATGACAAGAGTGGCGATTTTGCTAGATCTCGTAATTATGTATATGATTCCACTTTGAATAGGTATCTTACCTATACTGAGGAGTATGCGCGAGGTTATGATCTGTCCGGTCTTGGTGGGAATTATTATTATCAGGACGCTAAGGGGAAGACATATTATTCCTTTGAACTTAATAACCTCACCAAGCTTTCCAGCTACACCGTGAATGTAACGGCACTTTACCAGAATGGCGAAGGGACTGTATGTGTACCCTCCAAGCTGGTTAAGAAGGTAGTTAAGACAACCAAGATGCCTGCAAGTTATAGTTATTTGCAGAAAGTTGGATTGAACGGTGCTTATGGCGGCATAGATATTTCTTATAGGGGTATTGTAAGCAATGGTTCTGGTTCTTTGAATACTGGTGACAATAGTGTATTTGTGTCCGGTAATACTTATACTTTGTATTCTGCGGACAGTGGTTACACTTCTCATGGTGCTTATTGGTATCCTAGATACATGTTGTCTGATACACTGACTTGGAACAGTACCAACAAGAAGGTTGCCACGATTAAGCAGAATGCGGGAACTTATACCGCTACCTTTAAAGCTATTAAGACGGGTTCTACGACTATTGAAGTGAAGTCCAAGCTTACTAAGAAGGTAATTGCAAGATATAACGTAAAAGTATCTGCTGTGGGAGAAGCTCGTTACTCCTATTTTGGAGAGAATGAGGGTCAGTCCTTTAAATTGGATGGCAGCCAGCCTCTCTCCAATGGAAAGATTGCTTCCGTTGATAACGGAACAGCTGCTACCGCGTATAGCATGACAGAGGAGATTAAGGGAACAGGTGTGGGCAATACTTATATCTTTACCGCTCCTACAGATGGGGACTATACATTCTGGACTACCGGCGACAGCAACACTTACGGCGCACTGTGCGATAGTGATGGCAACAAGCTGGCGGTTTCCGACGGCGGTGCGGCAGGAAAGAACTTCCAGCTGAGCTACAAGCTGGCTGCAGGCGAGACGGTTTCTCTTGATGTGAGAGAGTGGACATTCGGCGATTATGCCGCAACGCTCAACATCAGCACAGGGGCAGCGAAGTAAGCTGGCAGAAATGTTTGGTTTTACAATTGAATTTATGATGAACCTGAATCCATGACGGAATAGAAGAGAATACAACAGGGTACGATTCGGGTGGTCATAAGAATAGACGGCGGAGAGAGATCTCCGCCGTCTTTATTTGATTTGCTTTATTCAGCAATGGTCTTTGTCATACATTAATTCTAATTCTTTGCGCTCGTCTGTTATGGAGTGGATAATTTTCTCCAAGGCGGCAATAGTTTGATCTTTTGCATTAATGGTTACCTCCAAGGCGTTGATAGTTAAATCTCTTATAGAAATGGTTTGGTCTTTTGCATCAATGATTTGCTCCCATGCATCGATGGTATTTGATGCCATCTTCAACTCCTGCGTTGCCTTTTCCAATTCCCGATTTGTCGTTTTCTGCTCTTGTTCCAGATATTTCAGATCATACGCCATCTCTCTCAGATATTCTATAGCCTTCGCAAGCTCTTCCCTCGCCTCCATTGCATTCTGGCGTTCTGCCTGAATGTCCATCTTATCCTTGTTTGTCCAAAGTTCTTCCATCTCCCTGTCCTCCATGTTATGCGCGTAATCGACAATTTCCTTGTCAAAGGCGTTAATGATGTGCACGAAATAGCATGCTCCAAAGCGGTTAAGGTAGCAATAGCCTGGTCTTTTGCAGCGATGGCTTGGTCCAAAGCGGCAATGACCTTTTCTGTCTCTTCCAGTGCTCGCTTAGCCTCCGCCGTGTTTCTGCGCTCCGCCTGAATATCCATCTTTTCCATGTTCTCCCAAAGCACTCCCATGTCTTTTCCCTCCCTGTTGTACATGTAATCTTAAGATTGATGCTCTAATTCTTTGACTTTTGCTTCCAATGCAGCAATGGCTTGATCCTTTTCGGCGATGGCTTGATCCTTTTCAGCGATGGTTTTCTTATCTTCGGCAATGGTTTGATCCTTTTCAGCGATGATTTTCTTATCTTCGGCAATGGTCTCTAATGCCTCTCCAAGCTCCTGTTCCTTCTCTGCCAACCGTTCCCTCGCTTCGCTCGTGTTCCGACGTTCCGCTTGAATATCCATCTTCTCCATATTTTCCCAAAGCACACCCATATTCTTCTCCTCCATGTTGTGCACGCAATCGATAATCTCCTCTTCAGAGGCATGTATTTTTTGCCCAAAATGGTATATCATCTGTGCCAGCAGTTCCACCACCTTCTCTGGTGCATGTGCAAGGATTCTTCGGGCAGTTTCTTGATCTTCCTTGGACCATCTGGTAATATCCATGTCTTCCACAGATTGTATCCGGTTGAAGAGCATCACCAAGGACATCTCGTTCTCTTTGGACAGTATTTCCTTGCGGGTGTATCTGTTCAATCTGATGACCTGGTATGTAAAGTCCGGAACATACTCGGGGAACGCTTCCCCGAACTCCACCCGCTCGCCCCAGCGCATCGCCGCCGTCCAAGGTTGCTTCCCCTCGTAATAGACAATGGGGATGACAAGAGGATAGCGGAAGTTTTTTGTGGTGCTTGTCCCGGAGTGTTCACTGTTCCTCTCGTTTCGGTATTGTATCCAGATACCCACCATATATTTGAGGAGCTGCAGGGTGATGTCATAATCTACCGTGCTCTTGTGCTCCAAGAGAGCTACCACGTAGACCGGCTGGTCACCTGGTCTGTGTACGTGTACTTTTTTCACTGCATCCCCTGCGAACTCTACTCCCATGAACGGGCGGAGCTTTTCTGTCTCGTCCGTGATGTCCTCCGGCTGTATGTCCTCAAGAAGTGAAACTCCCGAGTAGTTGCGCAGGAATTGTGCGCAGAGTAGGTGGTTGTCCCAAATATCCTTGCTGTTTGTGTCGCTAAACTGTATTTTCATAAATTTTCCTCCCGTTGTAAGTGTATTTCTCTAAGGGCATGGTGATATACCATACACTTTTGACCGTGTGCCAAATGTAGGGATACGTTCTGTATCGCATACATATGGCGTCAGAGAACACGCCAAGCGGGAGTATCGGTTCCCGCCGGGTGCCTCTGCAATTCACAATAATTGTGGTAACTCTCGGCGAAAAGCCCGGACATGCATCCCATGTCGTGATATGGCGGCCATAACATGGCATGATATCATACTTGCATGGGTGCATTGATATACCCAGATGTGATTTTATAGATAAAGTTTAGCACGTTTTGTCAAAATCTGCAAGATAAATTTTATGAAAATAAAATTTATTGCAACAGTTCCGACATGAAACGTTAAAATTTCCTTGCAGATTGTAGAATTGGATAGTATACTGGGTATAATGAGAGTAAGGAGAGATGCGGATGAGTCTTTTAAGTGTGATTGTACCCTGCTATAACGAGGAAGATAGCGTGGCTCTGTTCTATGAGGAGCTGATTAAGAATGATCCTTTTTTTCAGGGAAAAGGGATTGAGCTTGAGCTGCTTTATATAGATGACGGTTCTCGTGATGGGACGGTGGCGGAGGTGAAGAAGCTTCGGGAGAAGGACGAGCGGGTGCATCTGGTATCGTTTTCCAGGAATTTTGGCAAGGAGGCGGCAATGTTTGCCGGGCTGCAGAAGTCCAAGGGCGATTATGTGGTGATGATGGATGTGGATCTGCAGGATCCACCGAGCCTGTTGCCTGAGATGTTCGAGGGGCTTTCCGAGGGGTATGACTCAGTGGCGACCAGACGTGTTGACCGCAAGGGGGAGCCGCCGATCCGGAGTTTTTTTGCCAGAAGGTTTTATCGTTTGATGAAGAAGATCTCCAAGACGGAAATGATGGACGGGGCGAGGGATTATCGCCTGATGACCAGGCAGATGGTGGATGCAATCTTGTCCATGGAGGAGTACAATCGGTTTACGAAGGGGATTTTTGGCTGGGTCGGTTTTCGGACCAAATGGCTGGAATATGAGAATGTGGAACGGGCGAGGGGAGAGACGAAGTGGAACTTCTGGAAGCTGTTGATGTATTCCTTCGACGGCATTATGGCATTTTCGACAGCACCGCTTTTGATCTCGTCGCTGATGGGAGTGTTCTTCTGTGTGTTGTCTTTTGCAATGATTATTTTTATCATTGTGCGAAAGGTGATGTTTGGAGATCCCGTGTCCGGCTGGCCTTCCCTGGTCTGCATCATTCTTTTGACCAGCGGAATTCAGTTTTTTTGCACGGGGATCTTGGGACAATATTTGGCAAAAACGTATATGGAGGTCAAACGGCGGCCAATTTATTTGGTTCGGGAAGAGTTATAATTTGCTAAAAAGTGTAAGATTTGATACTTTTTAGGGCAGAAATGACGATGGAAAGTCCTTTTTCGGATTCGACAGCTATGTTAGAATAATCCTTAGCAAACACAAAAAAGAGCAATACTCGACATATGAAAGGGGAATTCATTATGGATATTGCAGTGGTAAAGGATTTTGAGCTGGAGAAGTACATTACGGACATTATGTTGGATATAGGGGTTCCGGCACATTTGAAGGGGTATCATTATTTGAGGGATGCGATCTTGCTTTCGGGACGGGACATGGAAGTGGTGAGCAGCGTGACAAAGCTTCTCTATCCGGTTGTTGCAAAGCGGTTTAAGACTACGGGTCAGAAGGTGGAGCGGGCAATCCGCAATGCCATAGAGGTATCGTGGAGCAGGGGGAATGCGAAGACTTTTGAAGAGATGTTCGGCTATTCCCCGCTTTCGGGCAGGCCCAGGCCAACGAACAGCGAATACATAGCAAGAATTGCGGACAAGGTACGTCTTGATTTTAAGGCGATGTAAGAGGCGTGAAATTGGTTTTATTGCTCATTTATGTGAATGCTGACAGTCATGGTTGCAGCGGGGAATGCAAACATGACTGTCTTTGTAAGAGAGGCACTTTGGATGAATGTTTTTTTGTTTTTGGTCGGTATGCCGGTCATACAGGTGTTGTTGGGAAGCGGGGCGCTGGGCGTCTTGTACGGCAGACGGGCTTGCAAAATGTACATAGCGGACAGGTTGATTGTCGGTTTTTTGATTCAAATCGGGCTGGCGGAGGTCGTTCATTTGGCGGCGGTTGTGCTGGGACGGTCTTTTTCGGATGTCGTTTTCCTGTTTGAAGCGGGAATGGTGATTTTGGGTTTTGTTTCGTTGGGGATATGTTTGTGGCAGAGGCGGGAGTCAGGAAATGAGTCGAGAGGAGGAAGAGGTTCTGGAAGGGGCAGAAGGGTCGGAAAGGTTGGAAGAGCTGGAATATTCAGTGGCTCGGATGTCACGCCTGTGACAGCGGGGCTGTTTTTGGTATTTGCCCTTCTGGTCATATATCAGATCGTGACGATTACGTCCGGGGACTATATCTACCGTGCGGGGGATATGACGGCGGAGACAGTGAAAAGCTTTCTGGAGACCGACGGCGTGTATCGGGTGAACCCGCTCACGGGACGGGCCTATGAGGGCGGGATACCGTTTCGTATTCAGATTTTATGCCTGCCCACATTGTATGGGATATTGTGTCAAATATTTGGTCTGCCTGTCACGGAGCTGGTGTGGAAGTTAGTTCCATTACATGTGTTATTAATGAGCTATCTGGCATTTGGAAGAATGGCTCATGCTCTTTTGCCGGAGGAGAAGAGACGGGGACAGGTGGAGCGGCTGCTTTTTATGGTGTTGACGGCGGCTGTCTTGTGCGTGGGGGATTATCTTTATGGTATGGATGGTTTTGGTCTGCTCTATTGTGGTTTCCGCGGGGTGACGATTCGGAGTGTGGTGCTTCTGCCCTATGTGTTCGGGCTTGCCCTGCGGCATAGGTGGAGACTCGCGGCGTTGTGCATTTTGGCGGAGGCTTGTATTGTCTGGACGCTCTACGGCATGGGGGCCTGTCTTATGGTGACCTTGGGAATGGCTGCCCTGCGCATCTGGCAAAAAAGGCGTACCGAAGGCTTTGACGAAGCCGGGAAGGGGGCATGAGCATGGGAGCATATTTGTGGAATGCCTGGTCTGGATGGCTGGAATTTACAGATGGGGGAAAGTTGGTAGTATTGTTCCTTGCGGCGGCCTTGTATTTGGCTCTTGGGAGAAAACTGCGGGGGCCTCAGGGAAGACTTGTGTTCTATGGGAGCATTGCGGCAGTGCTTTGTATTTTCCCTGTGACAGCGGCAGTACTAATGAAATATCAGACGTTATTTTATGATTACCCATGGATATGGAGTTATGTGCCATTGACGGCGGTGATTGCTTTGGGTGGGACGGTTTTCTTGACAGAGCAGTGTAAGTCGTGGCAGGGAATCGTGAAAAAAACAATATTGGTGCTTCTGTGTGTGGGATTATTGGTGCTGTGCGGGGGCCTTGGCCGCGGAGGGGCGGATACGGAGGCGGCCGTGCGTGAGCAGGATCAGGTGCGGGATGTCCTGGAGACGGTGAAGGAGAGTTGCGGGGAGGAGTTCTGTCTATGGGCGCCCCGGGAGATTTTGGAGTACACCCGAAGCTTGGACGCAGGGGTCTGTCTGTTGTATGGCAGGAATATGTGGGATGCCGCACTGGATGCATATAGCTATGATGTTTATTCCAAGGAGACGGGGGAGCTGTATGAATGGATGGAGCATCTGCGGGACTATGAGAAAGAAACTTCCGAGGCGGAGGTCAGGACACATGTAGGCCAGGCTTTTGCGATGGGGGCAGACTGTATCTTGCTGCCCAAGGCGGAGGCAAGCTATCAGGGGGATATCCTTACGCTTGCAAAAGAGGGGGAACTGGAAGTAATAGAATTGGAAGGGTATTATCTGTTGAAGAAGGGGTGATGGTATGGCCTTGTCAGCGGGTCAGGAAGGGCTGGTAAGTATTATCGTTCCGGTTTACAATGTGGAAAAATATATTGTGGAGACTATAGAGAGCGTGCGTCGTCAGACTTATGAGAATTGGGAGCTTTTGTTGGTGGAGGATTGCAGCACTGATGGGAGTCGGACGGTGATTGAGGAATATCTGGCCCGCACAGAGGACACCAGGATTCGATTGATTGCACTGCCGGCCAACGGAGGTGCGGCAAGGGCGCGCAACAAGGGACTGTCGGAGGCAAAGGGACGTTATATCGCTTATCTGGATGCGGATGACTTGTGGGAGAGTGTGAAGCTGGAACATGAGCTTGCGTTTATGGCGAAGCGGCAGGCGGCTTTTGCGTTCACGGGATACGAGTTCGCGGATGAGAACGGCAGAGGTCTGGGTAAAATCGTCCGTGTGCCCGCAACCTTGAATTATAAGCAGGCGTTAAAAAACACCACTATTTTCACAACAACTGTTATTTTTGATACAGCATTGATTCCCAAAGATTTGCTGGACATGCCGGAGGTGAAAAGCGAGGACACGGCCCTGTGGTGGAAAATCCTCAGAAACGGATACATTGCCCATGGTCTGGACGAGAATCTGGTAAAGTACCGCCGCGCGGGCGTGAGCCTTTCCTCCAATAAGATCAAGGCAATCCGCCGTATCTGGTACCTCTACCGCCATGTGGAGGGAATCGGAGTTCTGGGCAGCATGTGGAACCTGTGCTTTTGGGCGGCGAGGGCAGTTTTGCGGAGGATATAACACCTTAATTTTGCTTAAGAAACGGTTTTTTTATATACTCATTGGGAAAAATATGGTATAATACCTTAGTCAAGGCAGACAAGTGCACCGTACAGTACACTGGGACTTGCCGACGCGACTCACTGTGAAGCTGAACCGAACCATGGGACGCGTATACAACCGGAGGGCATAACTTGAGTGCGAATACCAATGAATATAATTTAAAACGGATGGAGGCCTTTAAGCGTCTGATTAATTTGGCGTTATCAGCATTGTGTCTGGCTCTGGAGACGGGGATCTTTGCCTATCATTGGCTGGTGGATTTTCAGTATAGCGTGGTGGAATCTCTGAGGAACTTTGGTTATAAGGGTCATATTGTGGAGATTGCGTTTTACGGATTGATCCTGTTGTTCTTAACCACGATGTATGGTGGTATGCGTCTGGGGTATCTCAGGAATTTTGAATTGATTTTCTCACAATTGTTTTCCACGGTGCTGGCGTTGATGTTTATCTATGTGGAGTTGTCCATCATGGCTCACCAGCCCTTTGTGCCCAAGGTATTTATCATGATGTTGGTGGAACAGACCATCACTGTGATTATATACACCAACATAGCCAACAAGATATATCGAAGTATTTTTCCGCCGCGCAAACTCCTGTTGATTCATGGGGAGCGGCCCATTGAGGATATTTACAATAAGTTTGAGAGTCGTAAGGACAAGTACATCATTGCGAAAACTCTGTGTATGCGAGAGGGGATGGAGAGGGTTTGCCAGGAGATCCTTCACAGCTACGAAAAGGGCGAGTGCAATGCGGTGGTGGTGTGGGACGTGTCCACGGCGGAGCGCAATCAGGTTTTAAAATTCTGTTATTCCCGTTCCATTCGCATTTATACCATGCCCAAGATCACGGATATCATTTTGGCAGGGGCGGAGGAACTCCATATCTTTGATTCTCCCTTGCTGCTGACCAGAGAGTACAGCCTGAGTATGGAGCAGCGTTTTATCAAGCGATTTATAGATATCACATGTTCTTTAATTCTCTTGGTGGTGACGTCGCCGATTATGCTGTTGACGGCAATCGCAATCAAGCTTTATGATGGAGGGCCTGTGCTCTATAAGCAGGTGCGCTGCACTAGGGATCAAAAAGAATTTCGCATTATGAAGTTTCGCAGTATGCGGACGGATGCGGAAAAGGATGGAGTGGCGAGGCTGGCGCAAAAGAATGATTCTCGCATCACTCCCATCGGGAAATTTATTCGCAAGTGCAGGATTGACGAGCTTCCCCAGTTGGTGAATATTTTGTTGGGGGATATGTCCTTTATCGGGCCGAGACCGGAGCGGCCGGAGATCATCAAGCAATATGTGGAGATTATGCCTGAGTTTGAGTATCGCACGAAAGTGAAGGCGGGGCTTGCCGGTTTTGCCCAGGTATATGGGAAATATAATACAACTCCCTATGATAAATTAAAACTCGACTTAATTTATATTGAACAATATTCCGTTTGGTTGGATTTGAAACTGATGCTTTTGACATTGAAGGTGTTATTCTGGCCTGACAGCACAGAGGGCGTGGAGAGCGAGCAGGTGACGGCGTTTCGGAAGGAACACAAGAAGGAGTAAGCTATGTGGGAAGGCAGTTATGCATTGGAACCCTTTGACCTGCGTCTGACAGTGATTCGCATGGTATGCAATTTGAAGTGGATTATTGGACTCACACTGTTGGGTACATTGGTTTTTGGCGGCGGTTATTATGTGAAAAATGTCATACTTGGCGAACCGCCAAAGTATGAGACAACGATTACCTGTAAGCTGGAATACACCAACCCGCCGGTACAGTCAGGAGATTATTATATTAACGAGATGACTTGGAACACCTATGTGGATTCGGAGGAATTCTTGAAGTTGGTGGAGGCAGCGGAACCTTTTGCATACATGGATGTGACATTGGATATGTGGGCGGGAGGAGCGGCGGAGGCGATTTCTGCTTCTGTAGCCTCGGACATTCATGTGCCTTCTTTTAAAGTGAGTATGACATCAGCAGAAAAGGCGGAGCTTCTGGCTGGCGTTGTGCAGTGGGTATTGACAGGGCCATTCGCGGAGAGTGTTCCCGAGATTGCGTCCATGAAAGTGATTGATGTGAGCGGGCCGGAATTGGTGTATCCGGACGTGCGGCCAGTGCGGGCAGTGATTCTGAGCGCTTTGCTCTCCTGCTTTTTTGTGGTGGTCTTCCTGCTTTTGCGGGAAATTGGGGCGGACAGTATCTGGCTGCCTGCCACCCTGCGCAAGCGATATGGGCTGCAGGCATTGGGCACGATATGCAGTTCGGAATTTCAAGAAAACATATGTTATTTATATAAGGATAAAAAGAGAATCGCTGTTTGTGCTGTGGAGGAAAGTGTAAATCCACAGGAGGTAATAAAAAGCCTGCAGGAAAAGCAGCAAAAGGAATGGTTTGCGGTACCCACACCCCTCCTGAGTCCGGAGGTGGCAGAGACTATGCGGCAAGCGGACGGGGTGTTGTTGGTCGTGGAGGCGGGACTTCACGCAGGCAAGCCTCTGGAATATGTGTTGGAATTCATGGAGGTGCAGGAGATTTCTACAACAGCTGTTCTTTTATGGAATGCAAACGAAGCGCTGATCAAAGCATATTATTTTGGGAGAAAGTAGGGCATGGGCGTAGAGGTTTTGGCATCAGTGATGCATCAGGATATGAAGGCGTTGGCTGAGCGGATGCAGTTGGACTCTGACGCGGTGATCATCAATCAGTGTGATTGTCTTGACTATGCGGAAATGGATTATAAGGGGTACAGGGTGCGCTTTTTCTCATTTCCGGAGCGAGGGGTCGGCAGAAGCCGCAATGCAGCAATAGAGAGGGCGGATGGCGACATCTGCCTTTTTTCTGATGAGGATATCGTGTATGAGGCAGGGTATGCCAAGGCAATTGAGGAGGAGTTTGCCCGTAATCCCAAGGCGGATATGATCCTCTTTAACATCGAAGTGGAGGAATCCAGGAGGACTTACCATATTACGGAGCGCAAAAAGGTTCATTGGTACAATAACGGGCGTTACGGAGCGGTGAGCTTTGCTGTCAGGACGCAGCGCCTTCGGGAGTCGGGGGTGCGGTTTTCCCTGCTCTTTGGCGGCGGGGCTAGATTCAGCAATGGAGAGGACAGCCTGTTTCTAAAGGAATTTATGGGTCGGGGGTATCGGGTGTATACCGCCCCTGTGACCATCGGGCGGGAAAGCTCTGGGGAGTCCACTTGGTTTGCGGGCTATAATGAGAAATTTTTTCATGACAGGGGTGTGCTCTATCATTTTTTGTATGGTTGTATGGCATTGCCCTTTGCCCTGCGGTTTTTGCTGGCGCATCAATCTACATTATGTGAGGAGATTCCCTTAAAACAGGCATTTCACTGGATGAGAGATGGGATTAGGGAGGGAAAGCGTCTGAGAGAGGAGGCGGCGGATGGAGAGTAGCGCGTTGGTCTATGTGGGGCTGACTGTGATGACGGTGTTTCTGGGATGTTTTGTGGGAAGCTTTTGTCCCGTAGGCGGCGTCACAGGGGAGCACATCCGAAGAGACTCCTTGGGAGAACATGCTGGAGGCGGTATCACAAGGGGGTACGCCCGGGGCTGTGTGGCGGAGTTTGCGATTTTTTGTCTGCTGGCGGGAGTGTCCGCCTGTCGTATCGCGGTGGGCAACGATTACTGGGTTTATCGGTTCAATTTTCGCCTGATTGCCCAGGAGAGGCATGTGTCGTCAGAGTTTGGCTTTAATCTCATTGTGAAATGGATGCAGCAGCTTTTCGGATATGACAATTATCTGCCGATCTTCGCGCTCTTTTCCCTGTTGACGGTCTGGTTCTTTGTGCGGGCGCTGCATGGTCAGGCGGTGGATTATGCTTTTTCCCTGTTTCTTCTGATGACAGGTGGGTATTATTTCAACAGTTTAAATACCGTGCGTTATTATTTAGCGTTGGCGATTGCATTGTATTCCATGCAGTATGTGCTTCGGGGAGAGTATGGGAAATTTATTCTCTGGATTTTGTTTGGCTGTATTTTCCACAAGTCGATTCTGCTGGTGATTCCTGTGTATTTGGCGGCGCACCTGTTGTCCAAGGCGAAGCTGCGGCCATGGCATTACGCGGTGGGCGGAGCGTTGCTTTTGAGCTTGATATTCTGCCAGAACTTCTATCGGGAGATTGTGTTTTATTTTTACCCCTATTATCGGGATTCAGCTTTTGACACGGGGGATATCTCCTGGATCAACATTGCCAAGTGTGTCGCAACCCTTGTTTTATGCGGGATTTGTTATGGGCGCAGCCTGCAGACCGGCGGAGAGAATGTAGAGAACAGAGACAATAGATACAACGGGGCGAATCGGTTTTATTTCTTCCTGAACGTGGCGGGCTTGGCGGTATATCCTTGTGGCAGTTTTATTCCTGAGGTGTCCAGAGTGGGATATTATATGATTATCTCCCAGATTTTCCTGATTCCTGCACTGCTTCGCCAGATGCCGAAGGGGTGGTTTCGGGGGCTATGCTATGGGGGCGTTATCGGGGCGTTTCTGTGCTATTTTGTGATGATGTTAAGGGGCATGTACGCCACGGACATTCGGCTTTTGCCCTATTTGAATTGGATATTTAATTGAGAGAGAGGACGGTTCCTATGCGGGTATTGTGGCTGTGCAACATCATGCTGCCCATGATAGCAAGCAAACTTCATATCGAGGCGAGCAACAAGGAGGGCTGGCTGTCCGGGCTGGCTTCCGTGGTGTTGGAGCGACAGGGGGAGAACGGAATCGAGCTCGCCGTGGCATTTCCCGCACCCGCGGGTCTGGAGCGGACAAAGGGGGAGATACGGACAAGGGGAAAGGTGCAGACTGATAAAGGACACCTGTTATGGTATACATTTACGGAAGATGTGGGCAATTCCCATGTTTATCCTAAGGATTTGGAAGAGCAAATTAAAAATATCGTATGTCATTTTAATCCGGATATCGTGCATTGCTTTGGCACGGAATATCCTCACACCCTTGCCATGTGCAGGGTTTTCCCTGATAAGAGCAGGATTTTGATCGGTATTCAGGGCCTGTGCAAGGTGTACGCGGAGGCATATTTTGCCAATTTACCTGATCAGGTGAGGGATTCCGTCACCCTGCGGGATCTGCTCAAACAAGATACCCTGCGCCGGCAACAGCAGAAATTCGTCTTGCGGGGACAGATGGAATACGAAGCGATCCGACTGGCGGGGAATGTGACGGGACGTACCGCCTGGGACAGACATTACACGGCAGAGTGGAATCCCGAGGCGCGATATTTTGAGATGAACGAGACTTTGCGGGGGAATTTCTATGAAGGTCGGTGGAATGCGCAGGAATGTGAGCCCCATTCCATCTTCATCAGTCAGGGGGATTATCCGATCAAGGGCCTCCACTACATGCTGTTGGCGCTGCCTGCGGTTCGGGAGGTATTCCCGGATGTGAAGGTCTATGTGGCGGGCAATGGTATCACAGGGGAGGGCGGTCTGGTCAAGCGCATGAAAATCTCCGCCTATGGGCTTTATCTGCGCAAGCTGATTCAGGAGTATCATTTAGAGGAACAGATTTGTTTTCTGGGCAGGCTGGATGCGGAACAGATGAAACAGCGTTATCTGCAAAGCAATCTCTTTGTCTGCTGTTCTTCTATTGAGAATTCGCCCAATTCGCTGGGGGAGGCGATGATTTTAGGGGTTCCCTGTGTCAGCGCTAACGTGGGTGGTATCAGCAGCATTTTCACTCATGAAAAGGATGGGATTTTGTATGATGGTTTTGAATCGTTTGATAATTCTGACAATAACGAAAGTGATTTAAATGACGAATTGACTCTCGAAAAAATATCACAAAATCTAGCAAAATCCGTCATTAAAATAATGTCAAATCCTGATAAAATTATGGAGTACAGTCAAAATGCAAGAAACCATGCATTAAAAACCCATAATCAGGAACAAAATTACAGGAGAATGACGGAAATTTATGCGGAAATTGTCGATGGAAAAAAGTCGTCTGAAAACCTGCCCCGGTTAGTTTTTGTCTCCAATTATATCAATCATCATCAGATACCTTTCTGCAACGCTCTGTATGAGCTGTTGAAGGGAGAGTTTGTATTCATACAGACTGAGCCTATGGAGGAGGAGCGGGTGCGCATGGGTTGGCAGCGGGAGGTGGAGCTTCCCTATGTCAAGTACTATTATGAGGAGCCGGAACTTTGTCAGCAGTTGATCGCAGACTGCCCGCAAGTCTTATTTGGCGGCGTGGACGACGAGAGTTATATCACAGAGAGACTCCGGAGTGGTAAGCCTGTGATACGCTACAGTGAGCGTCTTTATAAGGAGGGCCAGTGGAAGGCGGTTTCTCCCAGAGGTCTCCTGAAAAAATACCATGACCACACGAAATACCGCAAAAAGCCGATTTACCTGCTCTGTTCGGGTGCCTATGTGCCCTCAGATTTCCATATTATCAGGGCATATCCGGACAAAATGCTCAAATGGGGATACTTTCCGGAGACTAGACATTATGATGTGGATGAGCTTATGAAGGCCAAGAAACCTGCCTCCATTCTGTGGGCAGCTCGTTTTCTGGACTGGAAACATCCGGAGGCAGCTATTAATTGCGCTCGTTATTTAAAAGAAAATAACATATGTTTTCATATGAATATTGTTGGGGACGGAGAACAGCGGCCCCTTGTGGAGCGTCTGCTGAAGGAGTATGCCCTGACAGATCAGGTCACGCTGTTGGGATATCGCACGCCGGACGAGGTGCGGGGGCTGATGGAGGAGTCAGAAGTTTATCTGACTACCAGCGACCGCAAGGAGGGCTGGGGAGCGGTCATCAACGAGGCCATGAACAGTGGCTGTGCCGTGGTTGCCAGCCATATGATGGGTGCGGCACCCTATCTGATCCGGCACGGACAGAACGGGTTTCTCTATGATGACAGATTGACCCGCAATGGACAGAATGAACAGCTTTGTACATTGACAGCACAGCTTCTGCAGGATAGAGCGCTCTGTGAACGGCTGGGCAGAGCGGCGATTCTCACGATTGAGGAAGAATGGAACGCAGAGAATGCCGCCGCGCGTCTGTTACAGTTTTGTGAGACCTTAGAACCGTCGGCGGAGGGCCCGTGTTCTCCCGCGGAGGTGGTCAGTGAGAGGAAAATGTTATGGACAATCCAACAGAAAAAATAATGAAAACCCCGCTGATCAGCGTGATCGTGCCGGTGTACAATATCATGGAATATCTGCCCCGCTGTGTGCAGTCCATCAGGAATCAGACTTATGAAAATCTCGAAATCATTCTGGTGGACGATGGCTCTACAGATGGCACGGGTGCGCTCTGTGACAAGCTTGCGGCGAGAGACTCACGCATCAAAGTGTTTCACAAAGAGAATGGGGGCTCATCCTCCGCACGCAATCTGGGATTGGAGAAAGCTGCGGGAGAGTATATTGGTTTTGTGGACAGTGATGATTATATTGATACATTTATGTATGAACGTCTCTTGGAATCAATCCTGGGGTATCATGGGCCAAACATGGTGAAAGTGGCACAGATTGGACGGGATGAGATTGACGAGCAGGGGAACCGGCTGCCGGATATCTGTGTGCCGCCTAGAACCACGGTGCTGATTTCCCATAGGGATTTTCTAAAGGAGCTTCTCATGCATCGGGGTGACTGTTCCTTTTGCACAAAGCTTTTTCACAGAAGCGTGTTGGAGGGCAGACAATTTCCTGTGGGGGCCTTGAATGAAGATTTTCATTTTCTGGTGCAAATGCTTCCAGGGATCGGCAATATCTTGTCCCTACCGGAGCAGGCTTACCATGTATTTTATCGGATGGGCAGCAATTCCCGCAAGACGGACAGAGAACAGTTTTCCCGTGTGTATGCGGACAGCGTGGCAAACGCGGATATGGTGATGGAGCTGGTGGACAAGGATGACAAGGAGCTTTTAAGGATTGCGAGACGTTTCGGGGTCTTTCAGAGGCTGGAATACATGCTGCATATTCCCATCAGTCAGATGGGGAGGGACAATCGTTTTTATAGGCGCGTGGTGTGGGAGCTTCGCCGTGGTTTATTGGAAGGCTTGACAAATCCCTATCTTACATCTAAAAATAAATTGTATATGGTGCTGTTTGCGGCTGCGCCCAAGACAGTACGCAAATTTCACAGAAGATTGAGAGGCTATGACAAATAGTACCACAGCATAATTCGGGAGCATATGTTATTATATTTCATGTGGAGGCGTGATATACATGAGAAAACTTTCAAGAAAAAAATTAAATACCACATGTTATATAAAAAACATATATCATTTTGTATTCCAAATTCTGCTTGTGGTATCGCTTATCGTAACAATGCCGGTGAACAGCAGTGTTGCATATGCGGCAAATGTCCCATCATCCGTAGATTCATCGGTAGAAGATTCGTCAGCGGAGGATTTGGCAGCCCTCGCCGCGGAGCGGGATATCATGGCGCTGGTATATCTCTGTGAGGAGATAGAGGCGCATAGTGAGCCTTCTATGGACAGTGAGGTAACAGCGACTCTTACCAGCGGTCAGACAGTATATATTCAGGACGCTTTTTATAATCAAGAGGAGGGGATTCTCTGGATTTATGCGAATTTTGCGGGGGATTCAGGTATGCTTTCCGGTTACTTTGATAGGCGGATGCTGGCATGTTCCGACGAGCGGTTCCTGGACTGGGAGAGGGCGAATTTTGGCGATAATGTTTCACAGATCATGGAGATTGGGACATATGCCGCGGAGGGCCGAGGGGCTTTCGCAGATATCGCCCAATTTCCCGAAAGTTATCAGGCGGGTTTGACCAAGTTGAAGAACCTGCATCCCCAGTGGGTTTTTGTCCCTATGGAGACGGGACTTGACTGGAATACCGTGGTCTCTCAGGAGCTTACGGGGGGCAAAAGTCTGGTGTACAAGAGCTTTCCCGATTACACCAAGGCGGGTGCCTATGATGATGGCAACTGGTTTTATGCCACCAGAGAGATTTTGGAATATTATATGGATCCTAGGAACGGTTTGACGGAGGACAGAATTTTCCAGTTCGAGCTTTTGACCTACAATGAAACCTACCACACGGAAAGCGCGGTGGAGCGTTTTTTGCAAAATACATTCATGAGAAGTCCCAATCCTGCACCTGGGACGGTGATGACCTTTGCTCATATTTTCTGGGCGGTGGGCGCGGAGGATATTCGACAGGTCAGCCCTTTCCATCTGGCAGCAAGGGTATATCAGGAGCACAAAGATGAATCGTCCGGACTGATCTCCGGCCATTACCCCGGGTATGAGGGATATTACAATTATTTCAATGTGGGGGCGTCAGGCACTAACACTGATCAGATTATTATAAACGGCCTGAAATACGCAAAGGATCACGGTTGGAATAACGCTTATTTTTCTATACTGGGCGGTGCGGATGTGATATCTGCCAACTATATTAGGAAGGGACAGGATACGCTCTATCTGCAAAAATATAATGTCAATCCCAAGGCGAGCCATGCACTTTACACTCATCAGTACATGCAGAATATTTCCGCTCCCACCACAGAAGGTTCCAGCATCAAGAAGTTGTATACTCTGGCGAATTCCCTGAACAATAGCTTTGTGTTCAAGATTCCTGTATATAAAAACATGCCCGGGAATGCGTGCCCCTATCCTTCCGATTCTTCCGGTATCGCCCTGCAGATTCCTGCGGAGTATGACAAGACCGTGTGGATCGATGGTGTGCCATACCCTTCGGAGACCCGGGAGGGAATGCAGATTGTGAAGCTGACGGACAACAAAGCTAAAAGCGCCGTGGTCTACCGCTATGAAAATGGTGTGCCCACAGGCATGTATGTGTGGACTCTCGATTACCAGAACGGCGGGTACACGGCAACACCCCAGCCCAAGCTGCAGGATCTTTTGTCTTATGACGGCTTTTCTATCAGAATCTCAGGTGATCCCGGCATCCGCGTGAAGGCGGGGATTGACGCCACGCTGAAAAACACTCTGGTCAAGTCGGGAGTTGGCGGCTATAAACTGAAGGAATATGGGATTCTAATGACGGAAAAGGGGGCGGATGTTCCCAATGAATCTATGGATTCATTTGTGAAGGGCGGCGAGGGAGTTCTTGCGGGCATGTCCTTTGGAAAGGACGCCCAAGGACAGCAGATGGATATTGTATACGAGACTGTTGACGGCAGAGAGCGGTTCACTTCCGTGCTTGTGGGGCTTCCAGCGTCCTCCTATAACAAGGAATATCGCTTCAGGAGTTATGCGGTTTTGAGCAAAAATGGCACGGAGAGCATTGTATATGGTCCGATCGTTTCCCGCAGCATGAAGTCTCTGGCGGAGCAGGTCATCAAGAGCAAGGATTACGCCGAGGATTCGGATGCGTATAACTATTTACAAAAGATTATGGAGGCAGCTCATGAGTAAGGCTTCCCTAAAGAATTCATTCAAAGCGCAGCATTCAGAGAGCGTTTTGGAAACAATTGGCAAATTTTGCCTCAACGTACTCAAGATTCTTGTCTGGTTGAGCGTGGTACTGGTTTTGGTGATACTGCCCTTCTATTTTCAGGAGGGCTACACGCATATAGGGTCGGACAAGTCTTATTTTTTTAGAAAAGCCAGCGTGATGCTGGGCAGACTGATTTTGCCAGTGTGGGGGGGCTGCATCCTATGTTATGGTATGAATCTATTCATCCATAAAAAGAAGGGGCAGCTTCCACAGTTGTTTCGTTGCCTTTGCATCACGGATTATTTTGCTTTTTTCTATGGAGTGTGTGATATTATCTCGTATTTTTGTTCAGACTATAAAGAAACGGCACTCTGGGGAACTACAGGTTGGTTTATGGGACTGATTCCACAGCTGACGCTGGTGGCACTCTATTTTCTGATTCGCTTTTTCCAGACCAAGGGAGAATGGGTGGTCATCCTTAATCTGTTGGCGTCCGCAATTGTCTTTGTGTTAGGGTTTCTCAATCGATTTGCTGTATTTCCCATCCCAATGAAGTATTCGGACCGGGAGACTTTTATCTCCACCATTGGCAATATTAATTGGTACTGCGGGTATTTGATGGCGGTGTTCTTTGTGGGCGTGGGGCTGCTGTGGCTGGATCAAGGCGAGGACAAGCGAAAGACATGGCTTTTGTGCGGCTATGTGTTTGTGGGATTTGCCACATTGATCACGCAGGGCAGTGAAAGCGGTATATTTGCCTTGGCGATTGTATTGTTTACCTTATTTGTGCTGTCGGCAAAGGATGGAGATCTGACAAGAGTGGGCAAGTTTTGGCTGATTATTCTGCTTCTGGCCATGGCGGGAATCTTTACTGCCGCGTTGCGGCTGGCGTTCCCGGGACGTATCACTTTTACCTTCACACTGGGCGATCTGTTGACCTATAGTCCACTTTCGTTTATCATGGCGGCAGCAGCGCTGGCTGGTGTTCTCACAGCGCATAAAGGAAAAGGGGCATCCGTTGCTCTATTGCGGCGTGGCATGAAGATTTTCACAAAAATATGCTGTATTGCCATCCCGCTCCTGCTTGTAATCTTTATTGGCATGATTGCCATGAATACCGTTCATCCGGGGAGCCTGGGAGCGCTGTCCCAAATGAGTGTGTTTACTTTTAATGATCGTTGGGGGAGCTCCAGGGGGGCGACATGGTCGATTGGACTTCGATGTTTTATGGAACAGGATTTTCTACATAAATTGACAGGCGTGGGACCGGATTGTATGGCGGATTTTTTATATAAAGACAGCAGTGACTCGCTTCTGGCATTGGCGCAGCGGGCTTTCGAGAAGATGCGTTTGACCAACGCCCACTGCGAGATTTTGACGATTCTGGTGAATGAAGGAATCCTGGGGGCAATCTGTTATGGAGGGATGTTGATCAGTCAAGCATATTCTCTGATACGCAGCAGGGTGAATAATGCATACGCTGCCGCTTGTGGATTGTGTGTGTTGGCATACTTTGCCAACAGTTTGTGGAGCTTCCAGCAGACGATGGGGGTTGTGCCCCTGTTTGTCATCATGGGACTGGGAGGATATTTCCTGCATAGGGGTGAGGAGTAACAGTTCAGCCCGCGCCATTTGCCATTTATTCCCAAAGATGATATAATACACTGGATAGACTATACCGCGAAGGGATATTGGGGGATTCGTATGTCGTTGAAGCTTCACTTGAATAAAAAGAGAATACTATACGCCATATGTTTTGCATTGTTTTGTCTGATTGACCAGAGGAGCAAAACCTGCAGTGGTCTTGACGGTTGGCTGGAGAGTTTCCGTGATTTGACGGGCGTGGTTATGGCAGTGGTCATCATGTCACACTACCATGTTAGTGATTTTATGAAACGAAAGCTCCCTTATATGGTGTGGAGCATTGTGAGCATTGCGGGGGGCGTGCTTTTTTGTCTCTTCGGGCAGGAATATGAATATTTTTTGAATGACCGGATTGTGATCGCCATGGATGTATTTCTCTTTGGACATATCCTGATTCATACATTCATTGATCTATTGATTGAGAAGAAAAGACCGAAGCTGAACAAGCGGTTTGCCTGTGTTTGGCTTTTCATGATGCTGTGGATGATTGTGTCCAGAAGTGAATATATCTGGCCCTTGACCTATTTGATCATGTTCGGCTGCTTTTACCTGACGGACTATACCAGGGAGGAGCAGGAGGATTTGTTTCAGGGGATGCTGGATGGCATTATTTTGGCATTCTTTTTAATACAGGGCTGGGCTTTTGTGTTTAGACCCTATGACGCGGTGCGGTATAAAGGTGCGTATAACAATTGCAATCTGAACGCGTCGTTTTATTGTATTGTTCTGGCGGCAGCGGTTTCAAAACTGATTTATACCACAAGGAAATCTGCCAATAAGTGGATTCGACTGTATTATTGGCTGGGAATTGGCGTGACACTGTCCTTTTTGTTTATGACGATCGGAAGGACGGGGTGGATGACTGGGGCGGTGCTTGTGCTCGTTGGTCTGTTGTCTATCAAAAAGATTACGGGCAGTAAAAATTTTATCAAGAACTGCTTTGTAGTTGTGTTGTGCTTTTGTCTGATGTTTCCCCTTGTGTTTGGCGCTGTGCGCTACCTTCCTCCAGCGTTCCACCATCCAGTATGGTTTTTTGGCGAGTGGCGGGAGACGAGGGTACACTCTTGGGATAAATGGGATTCAGAGAAATTTGTGGATTTGGACGAGCTGCTCAAGGCGGTTTCCGGGAGAATCGGGTATTTTCTGGATTATTTTTCAGAGAAATCCGCTCTGGCCATCAGGGCGAAAGCAGCGGAGGCCACTCCTGAACAGATGGCAAGGTATGAGGAGGCATTGCAACAGGGCTATGCTCTGGGTCTGGAGTACAAGAATCAGTCAATTCCCGTGCGGAAAGCCATTTACAAATACTATATTGATCATTTGAATCTGTTTGGACATCCGTATAGCGAGCAGGGCTTCCAGCTCTGGCCTACTTACTGGATCGGGCATGCTCACAATATTTATCTGCAATACGGGACAGACTTTGGAATTCCCGTGTTGGTACTGTTTGTGGCGTTGATGATCTGGGCGGCTGCGCTCTATATTCGTCAATTTCTTGCCAATCCATTAGAAAAGCCGGAGGAGGCTGTTGGTTCTTTGCTTTTTCTGCTGGTGCCGGCTGTCTTTGGGCTGTTTGAATACTGTTGGGGCGTGGGCAGCCTGAGTATTACTTTATTGTTTATCGTGTGGAGAAGGGCAATTTGTTATGAAAAAGAACGCTAAATTTCCAAATATTCCCGTGAATGGGACGATTGCGCTGGTATTGATGGATATCATGGCTGTGCTTGTCTCCTCCTTTGCAGCGCTGTATATACGTTTTGAATTTAGCTTTCGCGAAATAACGCCCATCTATTTAGAAAGATTTGAACATATTCTGCCCTTGAATATCTGTATCACGCTTTTGATTTTTACGGTTTGGAAACTATATAGGAGCGTGTGGCGTTATGCCGGTGGTGCGGATTTGATGAATATTGTCTTTGCAACCACAAGTGCTGCCTTTGTCCATTTGATTTTCTGTCATGTTACCGGGCAGAGCATGCCCCGCAGCTATTATTTTCTCTATTGGATGCTGTTGTTTGGTTTTACATCCTGTATCCGTTTCAGCTATCGGATCTTGTCTATCGTCAGTACCAAATATCGGGAAAACATGGGAAAGAGCCAGAAAATCTCTGTGATGTTGATTGGCGCAGGAGCTGCTGCAAATGCCATATTGAAGGAGATTGAGGAAAGCCGTTACTTGAATCTGCAAGTAAAATGTATTATTGATGACGGGGTGGAAAGCCATGGTAAGTTTATGCGTGGTGTGCCCGTTGTGGGTGGCAGGGATAAAATTGTGGAAGCAGCGGGACAGTACTCCATCGACGAGATTATCTTTGCCATACCGTCCGCCGGCGTGAAGACGCGCAAGGAGATTTTGGATATCTGTAAGGAGAGCGGCTGTAAGCTCCTGGCTCTCCCCGGTGTATATCAGTTGATCAATGGGGATGTGTCGGTATCAAATTTAAAAGAGGTGGAAGTCGAGGATCTGTTGGGAAGGGAACCGATTCAGATCAATACGGCAGAGGTGCTGGATTATGTGAAGGGAAAAACCGTTCTGGTCACCGGTGGCGGCGGCTCCATCGGCAGCGAGCTATGCAGACAGATTGCCGCACATTTGCCCAGGCAGCTTATCATTGTGGATATTTACGAGAACAGCGTTTATGAGATACAGCAGGAGCTGATCCAAAGGTATCCTGCGTTGGATTTGGTGGTATTGATTGCATCTGTGCGCAACACAGACCGTATCAATTCTATTTTTGAAAAATATCATCCCGATGTGGTATACCACGCGGCAGCCCACAAGCATGTTCCCCTGATGGAGGACAGCCCTAACGAGGCCATCAAGAACAATGTGTTTGGCACCTATAAGACTGCTCAGGCGGCGGATCGATACGGGGTGGAGAAATTTGTGCTGATTTCCACGGACAAGGCGGTCAACCCTGCCAATGTCATGGGAGCCTCCAAGCGTATCTGCGAGATGGTCATCCAGATGATGAACCAGCAGTCCAGGACGAACTTTGTGGCGGTGCGATTTGGCAATGTGCTGGGCAGCAACGGCAGCGTGATTCCCCTGTTTAAGAAGCAGATAGCGGCAGGTGGGCCCGTCACGGTGACCCACCCGGACATTATACGCTATTTTATGACCATTCCCGAGGCGGTATCCTTGGTGCTGCAGGCGGGAGCCTATGCCAAGGGCGGTGAGATATTCGTGCTGGACATGGGTGAGCCGGTCAAGATTCTCGACTTGGCACAGAATCTGATCAAGCTGTCCGGATACAAGGTGGGAGAGGATATTGAAATCAAATATACCGGCTTAAGACCTGGGGAAAAGATGTACGAGGAACTTCTCATGGATGAGGAGGGGCTGAAGCAGACTGCCAATCAACGCATTTTTATCGGCAGGCCCATAGAGTTTGACGTGGAACTATTTCGGAAACAATTGGAGAGACTAAAAGAGGATGCAGAATCTGAATCCGCAGACATACGCAGTGACGTGAAGGAGATTGTGCCGACCTATCTGTTTGAGAAATGAAATCATTAGGAGCAGGGTAGAATTATGGTAGAATTCGCAAAATTTAAGGACAAGGTTTGGCTGTCCAGCCCCACCATGCACGGGGAGGAATTGAAATATGTGACGGAGGCATACGAGACCAATTGGATGTCCACCGTGGGCGCCAATATCAACGAGGTGGAACGTCTCGCCTGCGAGCAGGTGGGATGCAAATATGCGGTTGCCCTGTCCTCAGGAACCGCGGCGCTGCATATGGCGGTGAAGCTGGCGGGTGTCAAGCCCGGAGAGCGGGTGTTCTGCTCCGATATGACCTTTGATGCCACGGTCAATCCCGTGGTGTACGAGGGCGGCGAGCCCGTCTTTATCGATACGGAATACGACACATGGAATATGGATCCAGTGGCTTTGGAGAAGGCTTTCGGGTTATATCCGGAAGTTCGGGTGGTCGTCATTGCCCATCTCTATGGAACACCCGGCAAGATTGACGAGTTGAGGGCTGTCTGTGAGAAGCATGGTGCCATACTTGTGGAGGACGCTGCGGAGTCTCTCGGGGCGACATACCGATCCGGGGTTTCCGGTGGATGGAAGCAGACGGGCGGATTTGGCACATATACAGCAATTTCTTTTAACGGCAATAAGATCATCACCGGTTCGGCGGGAGGGATGCTGCTCACCGATATTGCCGAGGCGGCAGACAAGGTGAGGAAATGGTCTACCCAGTCCAGAGAGAACGCGCCTTGGTATCAGCATGAAGAATTGGGGTATAACTATCGCATGAGCAACGTGATCGCGGGTGTGGTGCGAGGACAGTTCCCGTATCTTTCGGAGCATATCGCTCAGAAAAAGGAGATATATAAGCGGTATCAGGAGGGGTTCAAAGGACTTCCAATCACGATGAACCCCTATGACGAGACCGTGAGCGAGCCTAACTTCTGGCTGTCATGCCTGTTGATCGAGCCTGATGCCATGTGTAAGCAGGTCAGGGGGGAGTGCGAGGCGTTATATGTGGCGGAGCCCGGCAAATCCTGCCCCACACAGATTTTGGAATTTCTGGCGGCGCACAACGCGGAAGGCAGACCCATCTGGAAACCCATGCATATGCAGCCCCTTTATCGGATGAATGGATTCGTCACCAGGGAGGGGGACGGCAGAGCGAAGACCAATGCCTACATTGCAGGCGGCGTCGTTGGAAGGGATGGACGGCCACTGGACGTGGGTATGGATATTTTTCACAGGGGACTCTGTCTGCCCAGTGATAACAAGATGACGGCAGAACAGCAGGAGTTGATCATTGAGATGGTAAAGGCATGTTTTTAAGAAAGGCGGGGCCATGCACAAGCAGGGAATCTATGAAAAATATATAAAGCGTCCCCTGGACTTTGTCTGTGCGTTGGCTGCGCTGATCGTGTTATCCCCTGTGATGCTTGTCACGGCGATATTGGTACGGGTCAAATTGGGTACTCCGGTGGTATTCCGGCAGGAACGCCCTGGGAAGGATGGGAAGATTTTTACTTTGTATAAATTTCGCTCCATGACGGACAAGACAGATAAGGAGGGCAAGCTTTTGCCGGATGAAGTGAGACTCACAACCTTTGGCAAGAAACTGCGTTCTACCAGCCTGGACGAGCTGCCGGAGCTTTGGAATATCCTGCGGGGGGATATGGCGGTGGTGGGTCCCAGACCCCTCCTGGTGCAATATCTCCCACTTTATAACGCCAGGCAGGCGAGACGGCACGAGGTGCGTCCGGGGTTCACCGGATACGCACAGGTTCACGGGAGAAATGCCATCTCCTGGGAGGAAAAGTTTGAGAAGGATGTCTATTATGTGGATCATATCACATTCTTCGGGGACTGTAAAATAATCCTGCAGACGGTGGGGACGGTGCTGCGGCGGGATGGCGTCAGCTCAGCCACAGCTGCCACCATGGAGGCGTTTCAGGGAACCCCGGAGGTGGAGGAATGAGGAGAATATGAAGAATTTGTACATTGTGGGAGCAGGGGGATTGGGAAGAGAAATCCTGTGGCTGGCGAAGCGTGTCAATCAAGTAGAACAGACTTGGAATATCCGCGGATTTATCGACGATAATGCACAGATGCAAGGCAGGGAGTTTGGAGGATATCCTGTGTTGGGAGGCTGCGACTATTTTGAAGACTGTTCCGGGGAGGTCTGGGTGGTGGTGGCGATCGCTGCCGCAAGGGTTAAGAAAATTGTGGTGGACAAATTGTCCGCATATCAAAACCTTCATTTTGCCACCTTGATCGATCCAGCCGCAGTCATGCAAGATGATCTGATAGTCGGCGAGGGCTGCATTCTATGTGTGGGGTCTGTCTTTATGGCCAATATCACCTTAGGGAATCATGTGATTGTCAATCAGAATTGCACAGTGGGACATGACAGCGTGCTTGAAGATTATGTGACAGTTTATCCAGGTGTCAATATCTCCGGCTGTGTCAGGGTAGGCGCGGAGAGCGAACTGGGCACGGGCATGCAGATTATTCAGGGAAAGCGAATTGGAAAACGAAGCATTGTGGGTGCGGGAGCCGTGGTGGTGGACGACATCCCTCAGGATTGTACCGCCGTGGGGGTTCCTGCAAAGCCTATAAAGTTCCATGAGGAAAATGCATGAGTAAGAGAGCTTTGATCGTATGCACAATTGCATCGTTTTTACAATTTGAATTGAACGATTTAAAGCTGCTGGCGGAAAAGGGTTATGAGATACATTGCGCGACCAACTTTGACGGTTCCGAATTTATGTATGAGAAGCTGGCAACCTTTCATGTGATCAACCATCAGGTAGATTTTGCCAGGTCTCCATTTTCCCGCACGAATCTGAAAGCGTTGGGAGAAGTGAAGCGGATTATGAGAGACATACATTTTGACCTTGTGCATTGCCATACACCGGTGGGCGGGGTGGTTGCGAGACTTGCGGCAAAAACCCACAGAAAGAAAGGAACGAAGGTCATCTATACCGCCCATGGATTTCATTTTTACACCGGCGCGCCCAAGCTCTATTGGCTTATTTTTTATCCCATTGAAAAGTGGTTGTCCCGCTATACGGATGTCCTGATTACCATCAATACAGAGGATCATGCCAGGGCGGAGAGATTTTCCATGGGGAGACTGGAATATGTCCCTGGGGTGGGGATTGACCTGACCAGATTTGGAGCGGAACATAACACAGGAATACAAGGTGCGGAGAATGGCATATGGTTGATGTCTGTGGGCGAGCTCAACGAGAATAAGAACCACGAGACAGTGATCCGGGCAATTGCCGACAGGGAGGACATTTACTATACGATTGCTGGGATCGGGCCTCTTGAGCAGCATTTGAAGGAGTTGATTGCGGAACTTCATTTGGAGAAACGGGTATTTCTGCTGGGATATCGCAGGGATGTGCCGGCGCTTTTTGCGGCGGCGGATATCTATATCCATCCATCCTACAGGGAGGGCTTGTCTGTCTCCATCATGGAGGCGATGGCCAGCGGGCTTCCCGTGATCTGCAGCAAGATTCGCGGCAACAAGGATTTGATAGATGAGAACGGAGGATTCCTGTTCGACCCCCACAGCATGGAGGCTTGCAGGGAGAGTATTGCGCAGATGCTGGAGGCTGACAGAGACACCATGGGTCAGTATAACATGGAGAAAATCAAGAAGTTCTCTATAGAGGTTGTACAGAAAAAAATGGCTGCAATTTATGAAAGTGTAGAGAGATAGATACTATGGCAGATAAAAAGAGAATCGCTTTTGTGCTGGGGAGCCTTGGCAGGGGCGGCGCGGAGAGAGTGATATCAATCCTCTCCAGAGATTATGCCGAACAAGGCTGGGATGTGGATATTCTGCTTTTGCTTTTTAATAAAGTGGAGTATGAACTGCATCCCAGGGTAAGAGTGATCAATCTAAGCGGAGAGGGACAATCTCGCATCAGACGGCTTCCGTCCTGGCTGGGCGGGATCAGAAGGTATATCAAAGGCAGCAGGCCCGATGTCGTTCTGTCCTTTGCGGCGAGAATCAATATTATCGTGCAGACAGCGTGTATGGGGCTTGGATGTAAGCTCTATGTCTCCGAGAGAAATGACCCTTACTCGGATGGGCGGTCAAAGTTAGTGGATTTGGCGACAAATATCCTCTATCCAAGGGCGGACGGCGTGGTGTTCCAGACCAAGAGAGCCGCCTCCTATTTCCCGAAGCTTAAGAATGGCCGCATTATCAAAAATCCCGTTTCTGCCGCCAGACCTGCGTCCGCTGTCAAGAATGATAAGCTGGTGGCTGTGGGGAGGCTTTCCGCACAGAAGAACCATAAGCTGCTGATAGACGCCTTTGCGCGGATTGCGGATAAATTCCCGAAGTACACTTTGGAAATATACGGGGAGGGGGAACTGGAGCAGACGCTTAAGGCGCAGTGCAGGGTTTTGGGATTGGAGAAGCGCGTCCTTTTCATGGGAAATGTGGTCAATCTTCACGAGAGGATTGCCGATGCGGACGTCTTTGTACTCTCCTCTGATTACGAGGGGCTTTCCAACGCCTTGATGGAGGCAATGATGATGGGACTGCCCTGCGTCTCCACGGACTGTGCCGGGGCGGACGAGATCATTTGTGACGGAGAGAATGGGCTGTTGGTTCCCGTGGGGGACGAGGCTGCCATGGCGGAAGCGCTGGACAGGATACTGGGGGACACCGCCCTGCGGGAGAGACTTGGCGCGTGTGCGGCGTCATCCTCCGAGGTGTTCAAAAGGGAAAACATATTGAAACAATGGCATCTGCTTATGGATGAAGGGGTAGGGGTATGATTTTACGGAATTTTATCATCTATGGTATTGGCAGGTTCATACCGGACAAATTATGGATTCAACTAAAGTTTTTCCAATGTCTGGGACGCTTTGTGGATTTTAAGAATCCCCGTTCCTACAATGAGAAGCTCCAATGGCTGAAACTGTATGACCGGCGGCCCGAATATACAGGGATGGTTGACAAATATGAGGCCAAGCAGTATGTGGCGGACAGGATAGGGCAGGAATACGTGATTCCGCTGCTTGGCGGGCCGTGGAACAGCTTTGACGAGATTGAGTTTGACAAGCTGCCAGCGCAGTTTGTCTTAAAGACCACCCATGACTGTGGAGGCGTGGTCATCTGCAAGGACAAGGCAGATTTTGACAAGGATGCCGCCAAGAAATTCCTGCATAGACATTTGCGCACGGACTATTACCTTCCCTATCGCGAGTGGCCTTATAAGGATGTGAAGCCAAGGATTTTTGCGGAGGCATATATGAGGGATGACGGGGATGGACAGAGTTCGTCAAAGCAGGAGCAGTTGACGGATTACAAATTTTTTTGCTTTGATGGTGTGCCCAAAGTCCTGTTGATTGTGAGCGATCGCGAGGATGCGGAGAAGGAGACCAGATATGACTTTTTTGATATGGATTTCAAGCATCTTCCGATTACCAATGGACATCCCAACGCGGCAAAACCTCCGGAATGCCCTGAGACTTTCAGTCAAATGTGCGAGATTGCATCCAAGCTTTCAACGGGAATACCCCAGTCCCGGATCGACTTATATGATGTCGGCGGACATATTTATTTTGGGGAGATAACCTTATTCCGTGGCGGCGGTTTTATGCCGTTTGAGCCAAAGGAGTGGGATTATATATTTGGGGATTGGATTACATTGCCAAAGAAGGTGTGATAAGATGAGGATTTTGTTTGCAATACCAACGCTCAAAGACGGCGGTGCGGAGAGAGTCGTCAGTGTATGGGCAAATGAGCTCAATGCAAAAGGGTATGATGTTTCCATTATGTTGTTTGTGAAAACTAAGGAGGATTATCCCACGGATGAGGGTGTGAAGATTCTTGCTGTCACAGAAAGTCAGGAAGAATACAAGGCGCTGTCCAATTTCAGGAAGTATGGGATTGTACGCAGGATGTTAGGGGAGATCAAACCAAATTATGTGGTTTCCTTCCTGCCGGCCATGCAGGTGTGGGTTATGCTGGGGTCATTGGGGATGGCGTTTAAAAGAATAGAGACCATTCGCATTAATCCTTGGAAAATAAGTATCACCGGCAAAAGAGGAAGCTCCATTTGGCGGCTGTGTTATAAGACAGGATATAAAATTCTTTTGCAGGCATCCGATCAGGCACCCTTTTTTACACCAAAGGAACAGGAGAAATGCGTCTTGATACCCAATCCGATTTCGGAGGTATATACAGACCATTATAAAACCGGGATCAGTGAGACTCCAGTGGAATTTATTGCTGTGGGTAGGATTGTGCCCTATAAGAATCACAAGATGATGATAAAGGCATTTGGTGAGGTGTGTAGGGACTTTCCCAATATCCGGCTGCGAATCTTTGGGGCGGGCAAACCGGAGTATGTGGAAGAGATTCAGGAATTCATTGCCCAGGAGAGATTGGAAAAGCAGGTGTTCCTGGCGGGAAGGACAATGCATATAGAAGACGAGTATCAAAGCAGTGATGTATATCTGATGACATCCAGTCATGAGGGGCTGCCAAATGCATTGATGGAAGCCATGGCGAGCAGGCTTATCTGTATTTCGACAGACTGTAAGACAGGAATCCGGGATTTGATTGAAGACGGTGTCAATGGATATCTTGTGCCTGTGGGTGATGAGATGGCGTTGGCCCAAAGGATTAGATTGGTGCTGGGTATGTCCAAACAGGAGAGAGAGCAAATGGCGGAGGCCGCAAGGACAAGGATTATGACTTATTGTTCCAAGGAAAACAGTGTGGAGAAACTTTGTGAACTGTTTGAATGAAAAAGTAGTCATAATGGGGGAAGCGTGGTAAAATAAGAGCATCATACATGAAAGGCATGGTTATTAATGTGAATAAATATGTACGCTTTCTGGTGGATGCAGATTTTAGATTTGGGATCATGGCAAGGCGGGGATTCTATGATCATATGCCGGACGAGACCTATCTTAAAAAAAGATATCAATCTAGATTTCATAGAGAATTGGATCTTCAAAATCCGCAGACTTTTAATGAGAAGCTTCAGTGGCTAAAGCTTTACGACCGCAATCCTTTGTATACTACATTGGTGGATAAATATGCTGTTCGGGGGTACATTGCTGATCAACTGGGGGAGGAATATCTGATTCCCCTTGTAGGTGGGCCATGGAAGGATTTTGACGAGATTGATTTTGATCAATTGCCAAATCAATTTGTGTTGAAGTGTACTCATGATTCGGGCGGGGTGGTAGTCTGCCGGGATAAGAGTCAGTTGGACATTGCAAAGGCAAAGAAAAAACTGAAAAACTGCCTGAAACGTAATTATTATTATAATGGCAGGGAGTGGCCTTATAAGAACGTGCCCCCTCAGATGATTGCGGAAAAGTATATGGAAGACGAGTCTTGCATGGATTTAAAGGATTATAAATTTATGTGCTTTAACGGGGTGCCAAAAGCAGTTTTGATTGTGAGTGACCGTGCAGTGAGCGGAAGGGAGACCCGGTACGATTTTTTTGATATGGAGTTTGAACATTTGCCCTTCTCAAATGGACATCCCAATGCGGATATACCGCCGGAACGTCCCTTGAATTTTGAGGAAATGAAGGAACTTGCAGCAAGGTTGTCTGAGGGAATTCCGCAGGTTAGAGTTGATTTGTATGACGTGGGGGGACGGATTTATTTTGGGGAGCTGACATTTTTTCGTGGGAGTGGGTTTATGCCATTTGACCCACCGGAATGGGACAATATCTTGGGGGAATGGATTACATTGCCAGGTTCCTCCGTTGACTGAAAAAGTATGGAAGGCAGGTAAGAATTGCTAATGAACCGTACCAGGACGCTTAAATTGAATATGGCGGCGAGTTTATTTAGCGAACTGGTTGCATTTGTAACGGGTCTGATTCTGCCTCGTTTAATATTAGTACATTATGGGTCGGCATATAATGGTCTGGTGGGTTCCATTTCCCAATTCCTGGGATTCTCGGCCCTTATGCGCGCAGGCATGGGTGGTGCGGTGCGGGTGGCGCTATATAAGCCCCTGGCGGACAATGATATATCAGCGATCAGCAGTATCATGGCTACCGCAGACAGACATATGAAGAAGATTGGAGCTATCGTTGGCGGAATCATATTAGCTTTCGCCATGATCTATCCTTTTTGTGTCCGGGATGAGTATGATAGTTTTTCGGCTTTTCTGATGGTTTTGATCATCGGGACAGGCACTTTTGTCAATAACTTTTTTGGGTTAAAATATAAGATATTTTTACAGGCAGATCAGAAGCTTTATCTTCAAATCAGCATATATGCTTTTGTGCAAATCCTTTCAACAATCGTTTCGGTGGCGTTAATTACTGACGACGTTCCCTTTGAGATTGTCAAGTTAGGGGCGGCCGTGGTAGCTTTGCTTGCTCCAATTATGATGAGTGTTTATGTCAGAAGGAATTATGATATTGACTGGCACGCAAAGACAGATAATTCGGTACTGAAGCAGCGTTGGGAAGCTTTTTTTCATCAGGTGGCGTCAACGGTGAATGAGAATATTGATTTGGTGTTGATCACATTGATGCTCTCTCTGAAAGAAGTCTCGGTCTATACAGTGCATTATATGGTTGTAAATAATATTGGGACGATTGTGAATGCTTGTATTGCAGGCGGTGAGTCTATATTTGGGAGTATTTTGGTAAAGGAGGGACAAGAGCATTTGAGGAAGACCTTTTTCTTTACCGAGTGGTATTTTTTCTCTGTTTGTATTATTATGTATTCTGTGACGGCGACAATGATTTCACCTTTTGTAATGCTATATACACATTCTGTGACAGATGTAAATTATTTCAGACCTGCTTTCGCGGTGGTGATGGTGCTTGCAGTGATGATTAAGAGCGTGAGATTTCCATATCGAATGTTGGTGGAGGGAAGTGGAAAGTTCAAGGAAACACGCAATGGGGCAATCGCGGAGGTGGTCATTAACTTGTTGGTATCCCTTATTATGGTATGGCTGTTTGGTGTGATTGGCGTGCTGATTGGAACCTTGGTGGCAGGGGTGATCCGCACAATGGAGTTTGCGATTTATTGTATGAGAGATATCTTGGAGGTGAGCTGCCTGCATATTGTAAAAAGCTTTTCTCTGCTGTCATTCACACTGATTGTCTGTTGTTTGGCGGGAAGGCTGATTGTCCCGGCTGAGATTGGCAATTATTTGGAATGGGCGGGTTATGCAGTCGTTGTAACGTTAACATCCTCCTTGATCACCGGTGGCATGGGAATTCTGTTTTATAGGCAGCAGGTAAAGGAACTTGTGCAAAGATTGCGAAGACAGTTGTTGTAAATGGGAGGAATATAAGCAGATATGAAGAAAACGATAGGATTGAAAGACAAAACAATATTGGTTACGGGAGCGGCGGGATTTATCGGTGCCAATCTTGTACAGGAGCTGCTTAGAATGCAGGATTCCATACGGGTCATAGGCATTGACAATATGAATGATTATTATGATGTGTCCATCAAGGAATTCCGGCTTGCCCAAATTGAAACACAGCACAGAGCCAATGAAAATTCCGACTGGGTATTCATTCAGGGTTCCATTGCGGACAGAGAGCTGATCCATCGGATTTTTGCGGATTATAAGCCAGAGATTGTGGTGAATTTGGCGGCACAGGCGGGAGTGCGTTATTCCATTGCCAATCCCGACACGTATATAGAGTCTAATATCATCGGTTTTTACAATATTTTGGAGGCCTGCAGACATTCTTATGATGAGGGCTCGGGTTATGCCGGTGTGGAGCATTTGGTGTATGCTTCCTCGTCCTCCATTTACGGTTTCAATCAAAAAGTGCCCTATTCCACGGAGGATAAGGTGGATAATCCCGTATCTCTCTATGCGGCCACCAAGAAGTCCAACGAGCTGATGGCTCATGCGTATAGCAAATTGTATGAGATTCCTTCCACGGGGCTTCGCTTTTTTACGGTTTACGGGCCTGCGGGACGGCCGGATATGGCATATTTTGGTTTCACCAATAAGCTTTGCAATGATCAGACCATTGAGATATTCAATTATGGTAATTGTAAGCGTGATTTTACTTATATTGATGATATTGTGGAGGGGATCAAGCGGGTGATGCAGGGGCCCCCAGAGAGAAGGACTGGTGAGGATGGACTGCCTTTGCCGCCATATGCTCTCTACAATATCGGGAACAGTCACCCTGAAAATTTGTTGGATTTTGTAACTATTTTGCAGGAGGAATTGGTCAGGGCGGGAGTGCTTCCGGAGAATTATGATTTTGAGGCGCACAAGAAGCTTGTGCCCATGCAGCCGGGGGACGTGCCGGTGACATATGCAGATACCAGTGCATTGGAACGAGATTATGGGTTTAAGCCCTCAACAGGTCTCCGGGAAGGATTGCGGAGATTTGCAGAGTGGTATAAGGAGTTTTACATAAAATAAATTTTTACTTGCATTTATTCCACTTACGTGTTATAGTTTTCTTGTAAGAGCAATAAGAATCAGTTTGCATTTCGTGAAACAGACAAGTCTAAGTGCATTTCCGGCGTTTCGCCAGCGATTCAACTTTTACAAAACATGGCGGGCGACGGGAAGGCGTGCGGTGGGATATCATGTTACGGAAAGTCCGTGGCAGTATATCAGGCGTTGCGCATAGAACCAAAAGGTATGTGTCGCTTTGGGACTCACCAACCCTTCTGCCCCCAGAAAAGGAGGAGAAATATGGAGAGTACCAAAGAGTCAAAAGATCTTGTAGAGAAACATTTCATAGCGTTCCCCGATATTGCGGCGGATGTCATCAACGCCCTGCTTTATGAGGGAGACGCGGTAGTGCGGGCAGAGAGCCTTTTGCCTGCTTCCACGGAGACACTGTATACTACTGGTGGGGAGGGAAAACTTCGCAACCAATACGAGGATTTGGCAAAGTATGAAATCAGGAATGGTAAAGTGAGTGCAATTTATTTATTCGCAAACCAGTCTGTGGTGGATTACCGTATGGTTCTGCGCGGGGCGGGTTATGTCGGTGGCGTCTACAGGGAGCAGTATGAGGGAAAACATCCTGATCCCGCTCCAGTGGTGGAGATGGTGTTGTACTGGGGGCAAAAGCATTGGAACAGCGCAAGGAGCCTGCGGCATATGTTCCGTTGTAAGAACCTTTCTCCCAGGATATGGAGGCATGTGGACGATATCAGGCTCCATATGTGGGAGATGCGTTATCTCCCATCCGAGACGAGGGAGCTTTTTACCAGCGACATGCGCATTGTGCTGGACTATCTGGCGGAGGGGGAGGGCTACCGTTCGGACAGACTCGTGATACACAAGGAGGCGTTGGTCAAGATGCTACGGGTACTCTCCGGAGACAGCAACGTAACAGATATGGCAGAGATTTTACAAGAAATGAACATCAGAGAGGAGGATGAGATTACTATGTGTGAACTATTTGACCAGTATATCAGACAAGGACGCAAGGAGGGCCGGGCTGAGGGCCGTGAGGAAGGAATCAAGATTTTCATCTTGTAAAATGTACCCTATAAAGTAGACACGATAAGAAGAAGGGAACCCTAAAAGTGGA